>SCTG01000011.1 GCA_004298335.1 Nitrospirota bacterium | reverse complement strand
CCGCCGCGTCGACGCCATGCACCTGGAACACGGACTTGGCGAGATCCAGACCTATCGTAACCACCTGACCCATCGCTCTCCTCCTGTTTGCAGGAGCCATGCTCCCGCGGGTGGTGGAGAGCCGTCCACAGCATCAGTTGCGGACGTTCCGCCGACGACGCATCCTCACCTGATGAACTCGGCTCGGCGCTCGAAACTCCGAACAGTGGCGACGGACTTTCTCGAAGGACGGCTGTTACCGCTAGAGACGGCGTGGGCGCTCGCCGCCTTCGAGGATGACGCACCCGACGATCTTCGGTCCCTTCTGACGCCGATGGTTGGGGTGGCTAGTGAGACGGACGACATCCCGCTCGGCCATCGAAGAGAGCTTTGGCATCCGGAAGTGAGGGCATCCGAAGACCGGAAGCACGATGAGGCGCAAGCATGGGCTGAACCGACCGTACGCCACGCCTGCGAGCGGCTCGTGGAGGCCCTGTAGGACACAGTCTGCAACCGACCCGTTGCGGCTTTGGGAAGCTCGGCTGCCAGACACACATTTGCGGAGGTACTTATCCGCGATACGCTGTCGTCATGACACAGGGAGACTTAGTTCCTCCAGCCCAGAAGGGCGGTACCGTTCAATCGGCATACCTACACCCTTACGCTTGCTTTCGATGCCGCAAGAGCTTCAAGCGCGCCAGTAGATCCGAGGCTGTCCTACCGTGCCCCGAGTGCGGCGGCCCTAGCATCGGGCTGACTCGCAAGTTCAAACCGCCGAAGCGATCTGACGAAAAGCAGTGGAAAAAGGTCGAGGCCTTGGTGCGGCACGGCTTCTTATTCTGGAGCCTTGGCGAGCCCTATCCTGAGACAATCCAGGAGGTCACGGCCTTTGCTCAACGGCATGCGGGTTTTCTCGCGAGGGAACGCGCGCGCCGGCCCGATGCCTACCAGCAAATCGACGCCGCTTTGTCGTCCCCTCGCCGATAGATCAGGGCCCGTTTCCCACCCCGGCCTGACGTTCGCGACGTCTGCCGACGGGGATGGCCGCGAAGGTGCGCTCTCGGCGCGGGCCCCATGGACCGTGTTCGACCCTTAGGAGACCTTCCGACCATTTGGTCTCATGGCGCGTCCCGGCGCGCATAGAATGCGGTTTTCGCGTCCAAATTGTACTGTTAAGCTTCGCCGTCAAATGGGGAGATGGTCTGTGCTCGCAAGCGTTACAATTAGAACGAAGCACCTGTTGGACCATGCGTCTAATCACGCGAAACACGGTCTGCCGGCAGCGATTGCCGAGAGTCTAGTGCAGCTGGTCTCGCAAAACGACGATGCTTCGAAGATCTTTGCCGCCAAGCTTAAGTCCGCGTCAGAATGCACCATCGTCTATCATGGGTGCGGTTCCTGCGCAGGCGGCGGTGCGCTGGTGGAGTACTTCTGCAATAGCAGCGGGGGCGCGGATCCGGACTATACCCGATGCGAACCATGCTGAGGCGCTATCTCGCCCTTGCGATCATGATGCTGTCACTTGCCTGTCCGCTCAGCACGGCGCAAGCGGCCGATGGTAGCGCCGATCCCAATTGCCGAACCGGAGCCGGCCGTAAATCCTTAGTGAATTCACGAAAGAAGCAAGCAATAGCCGATAACACCATTAAGGATTTTGAGGCTTCGGCAGAAGGACAGTCGGCGCAACCAGGTGCCGATCAGGTAACAGTAGACGACCTTCTCCGAGAATTTGTAGATAATTACTGCGGAACGGAGCTCAGCATCGCTGGTGTCGAGATTGCGAAACAACCACAAACGTGGACGTTTAGTACAATGCCGATTTATCCAGACTGGACAGTGTTGAAGGGCGAATTCGGATGTGACGTCAAGTGGGACGCAGACTGCGAGTGGGAGAAGGTGATCAATATTTCCGACCTGATCACTGGAGGTGGTGCGTGGCAGGTTTGCAAATTTACTTACGGTATTGTGTCGAAAGAGCGCAAAAATGGACACAAAGTTGAGGCTGCAGGATTCGTGCCTGACAAATATCAGCGCACAGGCCGTTACACTGGCATTCTGATCTACGCCCGCGCTAACGGATCCCATAAGCCCTACGATAGATATGGCGCAGAGGTGATCTTATCTGACCTTCACGTATGGGCGGTTCCGCTCAACACTACCGACGAACAGCGCAAAATCCTGGGGTGCCAGCTTTACAAATCACCGCCACCTCCACCGGAGCTGGTGCAGGTTGAACCGAAACCCAATTCAAAGCCTGCTCTACTGGAGACGCAGGAAAGCCCCGATCATCGGTTCTTTCAGTTTCGTCTAGTGAACAAGAGCCCAGTCGACACGTTAATGGCGTGCAAAGTCTGGGTTTTCGACAATTTCTTTCGAAGCAGGATCGATGAATTCTACAGCGAAAGAATGCGTGTTCCTGCAGGTCAGGCAACTCCGTGGGAGTACCTGAGCAACAACGACGCTAAGCACTGGAACATCGACTGCAGGCACATTGGATGAGAGCATCCGTTCGAACACTCGGGAATCGGCTTTCTGGCGACGATTGCCAATACCGGCGCACCACTCCAACAATTTTGCGCCGGCGACCGGGCGCTATACGGGGCGGTTTGCCCGCCAGGTTGAGGCGCATCACAGCTGCAGCCTTGGCGGTCATGGCGCTCTCGCTGGCGACATCGTTTAATGCCGCGGCTGCGCAAGACATTAACCCCGATCTCAACTGCAAGACCACAGCGGGGCGAGAAGTGCTGTTCGAAGGGTTCAAGAAGGATGCAATTGAACAGGGCCGGATCAAGCAAATTGAGAGTGAAATAGAAAGAGCATCCACGTTCCCCGGCGTTGAACTCATGACAGTGGACGAATGGCTGTACGAAGGTGTGCAAAACTTCTGTCGATATAGCCTCGATATGGGCGTCGCCGCGCCTTCCATCGCGCTCCAATCTTGGACTCAGGACCTTTCTGCAAAGCCGAACTATCCAGATTGGATGCTGAAGAGGCGATTTGGGTGCGACGTACTCTGGAACCAGGACTGCAAGTATGAGCAGCTGATCAAGGTGTCCGACCTGATACCCGGGGGCGCTCAATGGCAGGTCTGCAAATTCACGTACAAGACGAAAACCAAGCGAGGAGATAGTGGGCAAAAGGTGGAGCTAGCGGGACTTGTCCCGGATGAGCAGCTCCGTACGGCTCGCCACACCGACATCCTCATCTTGGTGCACGCCAGCGGTTCACACAAAACCGTAGACAGGGGCGCGGCGATGATCTTGTCGGAACTTCACGTCTGGGCGGTGCCGCTCGACATGACCGATGATGAACGCGCGGCCCGGGGATGTGAAGTTCCTGGTAGATCGCCGAAATCAAAGCAGCCGGCCAGCTAATAGCTGAAAGGGCGCGTCACGCGTGATGCACTCCGCGCCGCTCGAGGCGCGTTCCGCCTCGGCGCCTGCCGAAGGTCCGCAACCCACCCCGCGCTGACGTTCCCAACGTCTGCTGACGGGGATGGCCGCGAAGGTCCGCTCTAGGCGCCGGCCCCACGGACCGTGTTCGAGCCCTCGCTGACATTGGGAACGTCCGTTAGCGTGCGCCCTATGCCGATGCGAACCGCAGAAGTGACGTTGGACGGCCAGGTCCTCGCGACATACGAGATTGGCTGGCACGAGAGCGACGCCCCACCCACTGATGATTGGATGAGGAAGAACGCGCTCCATTGCGCGTGGGACGAAGGCTTGCTCCCGGAGGAGAGAGCGGACGATGCGGTCGTGACGCTGGGGTCCTGAACGTCTGCAAACCACCCTTTAGCGGACTTACGCTGGTCTGGCTTGGTCCATGATGATTCGAGCGGGCCGCCCATCGGTGGGCAGGCACAAGAGGCCTCGGGCGCCGTCAGCGGTCCAGGCGTAGGCGTAACCGTCTTTTCCCAATTGCCCCACTTGGCAGCGGGACATGTTGGTCGGCGCCTGCCCACGCTGAACATGCGCGTTCGGGAAGCCCGCTTCAGCCAGTGATTGTCGGGCTCGATCCAGCCGGTCCTCGCCAGGTTGGTTGGATGTCGCAACCCATGTCGCCATTGCTGCCAGAGCGAGGAGCATGAACGCCCATCGAGCCTTTGATGATTGTGAGAGCGACCCATTGAGCATCTGGCAAAGCTACACTGGGAACGTCGCCTTTCCACCCTGTGTGGACGGCTCTCCGTCGGCAAGGGTGTTCCTGAGCTTTCTGCAGGCTGGTCGGTGCGGCCATGTGTTCGGCCTGTCGCTGCGGCGCTGATGGCCGCGGGCCATAATGCCTTGA
>SCTG01000101.1 GCA_004298335.1 Nitrospirota bacterium | reverse complement strand
AGCCCATCCGCCCCGGCTTGTGACGGACGAGCCGCGCTAGTTCGCCGCGCGCCGCCTCGAGCTCCCGCCACTCGCGCCCGGCCTCCGCGGGCAACCGGTCCCGCATCTCCTCGCTGGCCCAGAACTCCGCGTCCAGGCCGGCCTTCTTGCGGCGCAACACCAGTTCCAGCCCGTCCCGTGCCGCACCCGGATCCCCCTTCAGGTGCTGCTGGATCAGCGAGAGGGACATGAACAGGTCTCCGGACAGGGAACGGACGGGCGCCGGCCGTTGCGCGTCCTCCAGAACGGAAACGCCGTTTCGAAGCTGTTTCTCCTGGAGCGCAAGCCCCCGCTTGAACAGGCCGGCCGCCTCCTGATAGTGCTGCTGCGAGGCGGCAAGCCCCGCGAGCATGATGAGCGCCTGCGCCACCGCGGGATGGTCGGGACCGACGGTCTTCTCCCTGATCAGCAGCAGCCTCCGGGCCAGCGGTTCGGCCTTCGCGAACTCCCCGGCGGCCTTATAGACCGCAACGAGGCTGCCGAGCGCGTCCACCGTCTCCGGATGGCCGGATCCCCATGTCTGTTCCTGGATCGCGAGCGCGCGGCGGAACAGCGGCGTCGCGCTCGCGCTCTCCCCCATGGACTGGTACAACTGCGCCAGGTTATAGAGCGAGGCCGCCGTCGTGGGATGGGCCGGCCCGAGCGCGGCCTCATCGATCGTCAACGCCCGCCGCAACAGCGGCTTCGCCCGCGCATCGTTCCCCGCATCGCGATAGAGCGCAGCCAGGTTGCTCAGGTCGGTCGCCACGTTGGGATGGTTGGGGCCGAGCGATAGCTCATCGATCTCCAGCGCCTGTTTCACCAGGGACTCCGCCTTCGCGCGGTCTCCTCTCTCGCGATAGAGCGCGGCCAGGTTATTCAGTTCGGTCGCGACGCTGGGATGGCCGGTGCCGAGGACTTTCTCGCGCACGTCCAGCGCCCGACGGTAAAAAGATTCGGCCTTCCCGGTATTCCCGAGGGCGGCGGACAGCGAGCCGAGGTTGCTCAGGTCGGCCGCCACCTTGGGATGCTCGGAGCCGAACACCTTCTCGTGAATCTCCAGCACCCGTTGGTACAGCGGCTCCGCCTTCTCGTAGTTCCCGGCGGCTTCATACAGCGACGCCAGGTTGGTGAGCGGCGCCACCAAATTGCGATGGGTGGGGCCGAGCGCCTTTTCCTGAATCCTGAGCGCCCGGCGATACAGGGGTTCCGCCTGCCCGTAGTCCCCGGCTTTTTTATAGAGCGCCGCCAGATCGCCGGCCGCGACGGCGACATCCGGGTGGTCGGCGCCCTTCGCCTTCTCCCGGATGGCCAGCGCCCGCCGGTACGCGGACTCCGCCTTTGCGAAGTCGCCCCTGCCCGCATACAACGCGCCCAGGCTGCCGAGCGTGGCGGCGGTTTTCGGGTGCTCGGGGCCGAGCGCCTGCTCGCGGATGGCCAGCGCCCGCTGATACAGGGGCTCGGCTTTGCCGCCGTTCCCATTCGCACGGTACAGCTCCGCGAGGTTGTGCAGCGTCGTCGCGACATCGGGGTGTCCGGGGCCGAGCGCCCGCTCGCGAATGGCCAGCGCCCGCTGATACAGGGGCTCGGCTTTCTTGAAGTTGCCGCCGACGCGGTACAGATCCGCCAGGTTGTTCAGCGACGCGGCCACATCGGGATGGTTCGGCCCGAACGCTTTCTCGCGGATGGCCAGCGCCTGCTGGTGCAGGGGCTCGGCCTTGGCGGGACTGCCGGTCGCGTCGAGCGACACGGCCAGGTTGTTCAGCACGACTGCGACGAGCGGGTGCTCGCGGCCGAGCGCCTGCTCGCGAATGGCCAGCGCCTGCTGATAGAGCGGTTCGGCCCTGGTGGGATTGCCGGTCGCATCGTACAGCAACGCCAGATTGTTCAGAGCGGTCGCCACGTCGGGATGGCCGCCCCCCTGGGCGTTTTCCCGGATGGCCAGCGCGCGCCGGTACGTGGGCTCGGCCTTAGCGTAGTCGCCGGCGGCGGCATACAAAAGCCCCAGAGCGTTCAGCACCTCCGCCACGTCGGGGTGGCCGGTCCCGAGCGTTTTTTCACGGACGGCCAGCACCTGCTGGAACAGCGGCTCTGCCTTGGCGTACTCCCCGTTCGCGCGGTAGAGCTCCGCCAGGGTCGTCACCGCCGTGGCCGTATAGGGATGCTCGGGCCCCAGGTGCTGCTCGTACAGCTCGGCGGCCCGCTGCGCGGGCGGAATCGCCTCGGCATATCGTCCGTCCTGCTGGAGTTCCTGCACCTTTCGGTTGAGCTCGACCAGCTCGTTGGTTTTTTCCGAGCTTGCGGGAGGCGGAAGATCGGCAACCGGCCTCTTCGGCGTGAGCTTGAAGTCGCAGCCCGCCGTCACGACAAGCGCCAGCACGCACGCGACAAAGAAAATCTTCACTCGCGTTGCGTTTCGAGTTGGTGGGCCATCCACGCCTGGAACCACTGGTAGTCGCTCTGGTAGGCGGACTCGCTGAGCTGGACGGAGGCGTCCTTGGCGGTGAGCAGTGCGTAGGACCGCGGCCACTGCTTCGTCCACCAGGACTTGAGCTCGTCGGGCTGGTACGGCTCGCCCTCCGCGTTGCGCACGCCGGCCGCCGTCACCACGTCGCACACGATCGGCCAGGCCCGGTCCTTGCCCAGCCCCAGCGACCGCAGGTGCTCCTTGAGCAGGAAGACCACCCACACTTCGGTGCTGTGCTTCTTGTTGTGCCGGAAGTGGACGACCTGGCGGAACGGCGTGGAGTTGAGGCTCTTGACGACGGAGGTGTAATCCGGCCCCCCGAGCCTGCCCGCCGCCTCGGCGATCCCCTCGAGCAGCGCCGACAGATCCAGCTCTGGCGGCGAGGCGCTGTCCGCCTGCGACGGCGGCGCGGACGGTTGCGGATTGGGGTCGGGATGCGACTCCGTGAGCATCTGCAGGAAGGGACGGAGCTCGCGCAGCCGATTCACGGCCTGCTTGAGGACCCGCTCCGACTCGATCCAGTAGTCGGCGTCGCCCTTCGCCATGCGCTCCCTGCCCGCCGGCGGCAGGATGGGCGGCACCCAGTACCGGAGCAGCACGAACAGTACGTAATCGAGGTCTCCCTGCGCACCGGCGACCTTCATGAGGGCTTCCATCCCGCCTGACTCCGGAGAGAGAAAGGCCTCGCACTGGGGCTCCACGCCCAGGCGCTTGGCGGCCTGGCGCCACCAGGAGGTGAATTGGGTCCATCGGGTCGGCGTCAGCATTGATTTTCCCTGCGTATGGAATCGTACTCTCTCCACCCGGTCGATTTCAAATCGGCGTCCTCCGGAAAACTCCGTGACAGACGCATCTTTTTGCCGTCCCCATCCGTAAATGGTATGATGCGCTCCTCAGATTTCCCTAGAGGGCCGCCGCCAGGCGCATGGACGCTCCGATTCCGCAGAGTTCCCCGACCGTCGCCCCCGACCTCATGGCCCGAGTCGCCAAGGGAGATCAGGCGGCGTTCGAACAGCTCTACGAACAGTCGAGTCCGTTGCTGTTTACCCTCGTCGCGCGGATCGTGGGGAGCCAGGGAGACGCGGCGGACCTCCTGCAGGAGGTCTATCTGGAGGTCTGGCGCAAGGCCTCGAATTACGATCACGCGCGCGGGACGCCGATGGCCTGGCTGGTCACGCTGGCCAGAAGCCGCGCCATCGACCGGGTGCGCGCGCTCGGCTCCAGGGGGAAGGGCGTGACCGCCTCGCTTGACGACACGCCGGCTGGGGCCCTGATCGCCACGGGTGCGGACGCCCTGGAACTGCGCGCCGCGAATGAACGCCAGGCTCTCATCTGGAAGGCTCTCGAGACCCTGCCGCTGGTGCAGCGCCAGGCGATCGAGCTTGCGTACTACGAGGGGCTGACCCACGTGGAAATCTCGGAACGGCTGAACGTGCCCCTGGGCACGATCAAGACCAGAATCCGGCTGGCGATGGAAAAGCTTCGGGACGGCCTGCAACCCTTATGGGAAGAGGATCTCGGCCTGGCCGAGTAGGGAAATGGACCACGAGCAACTGGAAGAAAGCCTGAGCCTGTACGCCCTCGGCACACTGGAGCCGGATTCGGCCTGCGAGGTCGAGTCGCACCTGGCGTCCGGATGCCCGCGCTGCAGCGCCTTGCTCAGACAGTACCAGTCCACGGCGGCCATGCTGCCCTTCGCCCTGACGGCAACGGCGCCTCCGGCCGGGCTCAAGGCCAGGATCATGAAGGCGATCGCCGGACAGGACGCGCCGGCGGAGATTCCGGCAGCCGCGGCGACGTTGGAATTACCGCCGGTAAAACCGGCCGATCCTTCTCCGAAAGCCGACATCCCGTCTGCGCCGTCGGACTGGATCCCGTCGCGCGAATCCCCGCAGACGACACTGGGCTTTCCCGAACCGGCGCCGTCCCGGATCCGCCGGAAGACTTCCTCCTGGCGGGATCGGCCGGCCGGACAATTCATGGCGCTCGCCGCCTCGCTGGCCGCTCTGCTCCTGGGCGCCGGCGGATACGCCTATTACCTGCACGCGACGCTCGAAGCCGAGCGGGCGGCCTATGTCGATGACCGGATGGCGGTTGCCAAGGCGAACCTCAAGGCATCCGATCTCGAACGCCAGCTTGAAGCGCGCCAGCGCGATCTGGCCAAGGCGACATCGGAACTGAACCGCGCCATCAAGGCCCTGGGCACCACGCACGAGCTGCTGGCCAAGCACCAGGAACAGATCGAAATCCTCCAGGCGGCCCGTCCGGGCAAATCCACGGAGGACATCCTCCGTATCTTTTCCTCTCCCTACGCCAGAATGGCGGATCTGCACGGAAGCGAGCTCGCCAAGGACGCCTACGCCATGGTGTTCGTGGAGCCGGAACTGCGGCGGGGATTCTTTTACGCGAACAACCTGCCCGCCCTGCCGGCGGGCAAGACCTACCAGCTCTGGATCATCACCGATACGCCCAAGCCGGTCAGCGCCGGCGTCTTTTCGCTCGACCGCGGGCGCAAGGGCCGCGTGATGATTCAGAACATTCCCGAGGTCGCGAAGATCAGACAGTTCGCCGTGAGCATGGAACCGGCGGGCGGGAAGCCGCAACCGACGGGCAGCATCTACTTGGTGGGCGCGCTGTAAACTTAATTCGCGTTGCGGGCGCAACGGAAGCCGCTGTCGCTGTTGCGCATGTCGGAGTCCTCTTCCCGGCGGTGCGTCGCGCGAACGCTGTCCGCGGTGTTCGTCCAGGACCCGCCGCGGAGCACCTTGGATGACCCGGACGAAGGTCCCTGCGGATTGCGGGACGGCCCCGCCGCATACGAGCCCGCGTCGTACCAGTCGCTGACCCACTCCCACACATTGCCGGCCATGTCCTGCGCCCCGTACGGCGAACTCCCCGACTCGTAGCTGCCGACCGGCTGGAGCGTGTAGACGCCCTGCCAGCGGCGCGAAAAATTCAGCCGCGCAAAACTCGGCGCCTCGTTCCCCCATGGATACAGGCGGCCGTCCGTTCCGCGCGCCGCCTTTTCCCACTCCGCCTCCGTCGGCAGGCGCTTGCCGGCCCACCGACAGTACGCGTCCGCGTCGGACCAGTCCACGTTGACGACCGGCAGGTCCGCAACTCCCGGTGTCAGCGCCGCCCCCGCCCAGAGATCGTATTGCGGATCGATGACGTGCTGCGGAGCGCGATGGCGCGTGGATTCCACGAACTTGAGGTACCGGGCGTTGGTGACTTCCTGCCGGTCGATGTAAAACGCATCCAGATAGACACGATGGGACGGCGCGTCCCCTTCCACCTCGTTGCCCATCAGGAATTCGCCGGCCGGCACCAGCACCATCGGCGCGCCGTCCCGGCCCGTCACCACGCGCTCGAACGCCGGGGACGGCTGTACAACGCGAGCCTCCTGCACCGGCTTCTGCTCGGGTTTCGGCTCGGGCTTCGGTTGAACTGGAACAGTCACTTCCTTCGGCTTGACCGGAACATCCAATCTTGGAGCGGGAGCAGGTACAGCAGGCGCAGGAGGAGAAGACACGAGACGTGAGGCTTCCTCTCTCGGTGGCGCCTTGGGGAGCGGCACAACTTCGGCAGGCTTTGGCACATCGGCAGCCGGCGCGGGTTTTTGAACTTCCTCCCGCTTCTGTGGCGCCGGCGTCTTGGCGGCAACCGGCCGGGGCGGCGCCGACACCGTCCCGGGCGGAGAGGGCTGGAGGTAGAGCGCCCATCCGAAAGCCAGCACGAGGGCGACGCCGGCAATCGCCAACGCGTTGCGCCACGACTTCCCTCGCGCCTCCGCGTGCAGAGACCCCGGGGCAAGGTCTGAGAGCGTCCGCTGCGCGGCCGCGGGGCGGATGCCGCGACGCTCGAAATTCTTGAGCGCCTCGGTCACGCAGTCCGTGACGAGCATGACATGGCCGGCCTCATCCACGCCTTCGGCCACCACGCGCCGGCACAGGGTCCGCACCGGCTGCAGCAGATCCTCCGCCCGATCCCAGGCATCGTGCACGTGGTGCAGCAGCACCGCCGCCGCCATCGGTCCGTAATAGTCCAGCCCCCGCGCGTTCAAGCCGAAGCCGTACGCGCCCCTGCGGTAGCTCGGCACGTCTCCGTCGAACGAGGACACGAACCGGGCGCAGGGGGTCAGGACCGCGGGCGGCGCGACGTGGATCGGAAAATCGGCGAAGCCGCTTCCCACCCAGGCGTCGAATTTCCGCGCGTACTCGACCCGCTCCTCGAGTTCCAGATTGGCCAGCGTCCGGCCGACGCAGAAGGCCACGTGGTAGAGCATCTCGGTCCAGGCATCACCCGAACGCGGGAGCACCGCCTCACAGACGATCGAGGCTCTCGTCCGATCCTGGAAATCGATGGTGAAGGTGCTGGGCATGGGAAGGCTATAGCGGAAGCGGCACGCTCTTGCCCAGCCGGAGAAAGATAAACTTGAACCCAGCGGGGCTGTGCCCGAACGCTTGCCTGACGGCTTTCGTATAGACTTCGGCCTGCGGCCGGTAGGTTTCCATGCGCCCGGCCACCTCGGCCTCGGTAATGCGGTCCGTCTTGTAATCCGCCACCCACAACCCGCCATCCTTTTCATAGAGCAGGTCAATGCGCCCTTCCATCATAGTTGGAGGAGGCCCCGGCCACTTCATCATGAACGGTACCTCGCGTCCCAGAATCGTGGCGTCGCGCAATTCGGCACAGGCTTCCGATTGTGCAAAGGTCTCCAGCACAGCGCGGGCCTCCTTGACTATCTCCGCAGACTTCCCCTTGAGCTCTTCCGAGATCCAGCGTACGGCGCTTCGATCTAATTCTTCAAGCATGACATAAGCTTTATCTCGATAACTCACTATCTCAAGCATTTTATGAACAAGGTTCCCGACAGCCATGGCACACGCAGGGGTCACTGCGGTGGAGATGCGTTGGGGGGACTCTTCGAGTCCGGACGGCGTCAGGCAAGTCGGCTGTTCACGGCATTGCGTCCAGCGCTCAGCGCGCGCCCGGCTGCGTGACTCGAAGCCCGGCAGATCGTCGGCGGACTGGATCGCTCGCTCCTTCGCCGCCCGCTCACGCGGCCGGCCTTCGTCGGCGGGAAGGACGACCTGCGCAATGCGGCCCTCCCCCACCGACAGCTCTGCTACCGCCCGGCTGCCGACATCCTCTCCAATGATGTCCCTGAGCAGCGAGAGAAAATTGCCGGTGGAAGACCGGCCGGTCAGCGCGCCCGAAAGGACAAGCCGCTCCTTGGCCCTGGTCATGCCGACATACAGCAGGCGTCGCTGCTCGGCAACCGTCCGGGCTTCGAGCTTCTCCGACGCGAACAGGCCGCCCAGCGTGCCGGTCGGGCCGAGACGGATGCCGGCCACGCCCGTGGACCAATCGTGCAGGACCTGGATCGGGTCGCGCTGCGAGAGCGTGCCCGCGTGCATCCCGACCAGGACAACGATGGGGAACTCCAGTCCCTTGGCCTTGTGAATGCTCAACACCCGCACGGCCTCGAGCGACTCCTCCGCCAGCCCGCTCTCGGTCTCTTCGGGAGGATCGGCGATCCGCGCGGCCAGCAGTTCCACGAAGCCCGCCAGCGTCATGTCGGGATCGGCGGCCAGGTCTTCCGACAGATCCCGGATCTTCCAGAGATTCGCCGCGGCCTGCTCGCCGTGCAACGACGCGGCCGCGAGTTCCAGGACCGGGAGCCGCGCGAATATGAGGTCCAGCGCATCGGGAAGCGGCTTCATGGGACAGTCCCGGTGCAATGATTCAAGCGCGGCGTAGAGCCGCCGCAGGTGCAAGGCCCTGGGGTGCCGGTCCAGTTCGGGAGGCCCGCCATTACGATAGTCCAGCGCCCGCAAGGCGACCAGCTCGGCGAGTTCGCGGTCCGTGAGCGCGCCGAGCGCCGAGCGCAGCAGGCCCGCCAGCGCCACCTGATCGTCGGGATGTCTGACGCAGCGCAGGAGATTGACGAGATCGATCACCTCCTGCCGCCGGTAGAAATGCTTCTCCCCTTCCGCGACGTAGGAGAGTCCGTGCCGGCGCAGCGCCTCGAGATAATCGCGGCTCTGGGTGAAGGTCCGGAACAGGAGCGCGACGTCGCCGGGCTCGACCTTGCGCGGAGGCCCGTCCCGGTTCGTGAGGACTTCCTTGCCTATTACCTCGGACTTCAACCAGCGGGCGAGCGCCTCCGCCTCGGCGCGCACGGCTTGCGGCGCGTTCAGGTCCTCGCTCTCTTCATCGTCGTGATCCGGCGCGACGAGCCGGAGCGCGACGCCCTGCGTGCCGGCGCCGGTCCGGCGGTCCGGCTGGGGATCGAGGGCGTGATAGGGCGGTTGGGGGCCGCGGCCTTCCGCCAGCAGGCGCCCGAACAGTCCGTTGACCGTCGCCAGGATCGACGCGTGACTGCGGAAATTCGTGGTCAGGGTGAGTGGCAACCCTCCCTGCGCCAGTACCCGCGCGGTCACTTCCTGGAACGCTTCAATGTCGGCCCGGCGGAACGCAAAAATGGATTGCTTGGGATCACCGACGATGAACAGCTTCCCCGGTTCCATCTGCACGTCCTGCCAGTCTGATGCGGACCGGCCCGGCCGCTCGCACAAAAACAACATGATTTCGTACTGGACCGGATCGGTGTCCTGGAACTCGTCCACCAGGATTGCCTTGAAATGGTGCTTGAGCCGTTCACGGATGCCCGGGTGGTCGCGCAGCAGGTCGCGGGCGCGCGCGAGCAAACCATCGAACGTAACGGACCCCGCCTCCAGAAAGCGCCGCCGGCAGCTTTCGGCGAACGGCCCCAGGATCGCCAGCGCGTCGCGGAAGTACTCGTGGTCGGTCCTGAGCACGGCCCTGGCCGTCTGGATAATCCGCCCCGCCTCGTCGAAGTCCCGCTTGTCCCAGCCGACCGGCGGCTTCGATCCCGGGTTTTTCTCGTCCAGCAACGCGGCCGTCTCTCCATCCAGCAACTTGATGCCCGGCGCGCCGCGCGCGAGGACCAGGTCGAAGCAGGACCGCGCGGCGGCCAGAAGTTTTTCGACCTGGCGCGGCGCCTTCTCTTCTTTCAGATAAGCCGTCGACAACTCGTTTGCGCGTGCCCGCTTCTCCTGCAGCCACGTCCTTAACGACGGCGATAGCGACGGGTCCCGCACCTGTTCGGCCAGGTCTTCGAGGGGAACCAGGTCCTTGACCAGCGCGCGGGCGAACTCGCGGAGCTCCGTGACGGCGACCCGCCGGAGCACCCGTCTCCACACGTCGTGCCGGCGCCCGCCGGCACCGAGCTCGTCGTCCAGCCATCGCTCCCACTCGCGCTGGAAGTGCTCTTCGAAGCCGACGCCCTCGTCCGGTTCAAACCCGGGGTCCACGCCGGCCTCGACCGGATAGAGCCGGAGCAGATGCGCGGCAAAGCTATGAATGGTGCCGATCTGGCTGCGCTCCACGTCCAGGACGGCCGCCGCCGCCCGCGCGGCGAGTTCCGAGGAGGACAGCCTGTAGCGTTCCAGCAGATCCGTCGCGTCCCCGGGCCGGGTAGCTAGCTCGAGCAACCGTTCCTGCAGGCGGATCTTGATCTCGTTCGCGGCCTTGATCATGAAGGTCAGCGCCACGATTTCAGGAACCGGCACCGGATCAGGGGACTTCACGATCAGGTGGACCAGCCGCTCCACCAGCAGCGTCGTCTTGCCGGTGCCGGCGCCGGCCGTCACGGCCACGTTCCGGTCGAACGTCGTCTCGGCCAGCGTCCGCGCCTGCGCGTCGCGAATCTCAGCCACCGCGCTTCTTCCTTTCCTTCTTGCCCGTCCCCGCCTCCGCATTCTCCGTCTTCGCGTCGGCCTTGGGCGCCTTCAGCGCGTGCAGGCCCTCGAGCGCCTTGCGGGACTCGTCGCCGCGCGCGCGCCACCAGCTTTGATTGTGATGGCGGCGGCAGACCTCGGAGTACTCGCAGTGGTCGCAGTGGCCGCCCGGCAGGATGAAGAATCGGCCGGCCCTGATGCCGTCCAGGATGAGCGTCAGCGTGCGTCCGAGACGCACGCCAGATTCACCCGCCCAGCAAGACGCATCCAGCTGGCTCCGGTCCACCGGCCCGTCCCGCCGGTTGGGCGCGAGGAAATAAAAGGCGGCGGACTCCGGCACGGCCGGCTCTCCCAGCACCTCTTTCGCCGCCAGGAGATAGAGCGGCGGCTGGAGACGGAATCCCCGCAGTGCGGCCGTCGCCAGGTCCCGGTCCTTCAACACCGGCGCCTGCGTGTACTTGTAGTCCACGACACGGAGGACGGTGCGCCCGTTGTCCTTCCGCGCATCCACGCGATCCAGGATTCCCCGGACCGGGATCGCTTGCAGCGGAGCCGGCAGGTTCGAGTCGAACCGGCCCTTGGCTTCGACTTCGAACAGCGTGGGGACGTAGCCGCTCAGCCGCAGTTCCCGGAGGTCCTCCCGTACAAGCTGTTCGACGAGCCACAGGACCTCCTCCCGCGCCAGCGCCCACAGGAGCGGATAGCCCACCCAGTTGTCCTCCTCGTATTCGGCAAAAACTTGTGGCGCGACGTCGGCCAGCAGGCGCACCGCGTCGTCGGTACTCACTTCGGCAATGGGCCGGCCGTCCCGCTTCAGCCGCTCGTGGAAGGCGCGCAGCATGGCATGGCAGAGTTCGCCGCGCGAACGGGCGTCGAGTTCCACCACGGACTCCGGCGCCTCCAGCGGCTGCAGCTTGAGCACCCGCTCGGCGAAGTACCGGAAGGGGCACTGCGCGTAGCGCTCCAGCGAGGTCGGCGCCGCGCCGCGACGTTCCAGCATGCCCCAATGGGACGCGACCGGACCGACCAGCCCGTCATATGGCGTCAGGCCGGCTTTCGCCGATTCCAGTCCCTGCAGCGCGCTCACTCCCTGCGCCAGCAACTCCGGCTCGGCGTACAGCGCGTGCCAGGCGGCGCGAACCGACCCGTCGCGCAGGATCATGTGCAGACCCATCTCGCGCGCGGTCAGGAGCAGGGGCTCGTAGGGCCACTCGGCCCACCGCTCGCTCGGCCGCCGTTTGATCCTTCGTTCCCGCTCGCTCCCCATCTCGCGCTGAAGCTCGATGAGGTACCCCGAAGGCACCAGCGTCCGGCCCGCGCGGTCGGCGCGCTGATAGCTGAGAGAGAGCCGCTCTTTCGCGGATCGGAGCAGCAGCGCGAACAACAGCCGCTCTTCCTCGAACCCGTCCAGCTTGAGCGGAATTTTGAAACCGAGATCGCGGGCCAGCACCTCCCGGTCGGCGTCGCGCAGCAACGCATCCTCGCGGATCGAGCGGGGAAAAACTTTTTCGTTGAGGCCGAGGACAAACAGGGCGCGAAAGGGCACTCCCCGCGCACCCATGGCGTCGAGGACCTGCACGCCCGCCTGCTGGTGCGTCTCCGACAGCAGTCGCGCGCGCTCCAACGCCCGGACCATCAGGTCGGTCCAGTCTTTGAGGGAGACCTCCTCGCCCAGCACCTCCAACTTTTTGACGGAATCCAGACATCCGCGGATCGCCGCCTGCACAGACTCGTCATGGGCGGCCTGCTGCGCGTCGCTCCAGGCCGGCAGATCGAAATACTTCGGCAGCAGGCGGACGAACTGTTCCGTGTACTCGCCCCAGCTCGCGCGGGCGGGCAGCGACGACAGGTCGGCGTGGAGCTTCTGCACGAGCGCCCAGAGCAGGCGCATCTGTTTCGTCACCAGTGCCTGTCCGGGATCGGTCTTCTCATCGCCATTGTCGGACCGTTCGAGGCTCGGCTGGATCGCGCGCTCAAGCCGCCGCCATTCGCCGAGACTCCCATCGGCCGGATCGCCCCTGGTGATCCCCAGCCCCCGCGTGATCCATTCCCATTGATCCGGATGAGCCGCCGGGTTTAGCTCGCCCCCCCCTTCAACTAAGATGGAGGCGAGCCGGAAGACTGGAGATGTCACTACGTCCAGGACGGACGCGCGCGGGAAGGATTCGACGCGCAGCCGGAGAAACCGGATGATCGTCTTCGCCAGCGGCTCGTGGATAAGCGGCTCTCCCACCGGGCAGGCAAACGGCACTTGGTTCTCCTCGAAGACCCGGCGCACGACGGGAAGGTAGGAATCCAGCGTCCGTGCCACGACGCCGATCTCCATCGGATTGAATCCCTGGTCTTCAATGAGCCGGAGGATCTCCTTGGCCGCCGTTGACACTTCATCCTCGGGGCCGACCGTACTGATGATGCGGCAATTCCCCCGCACCGCCGGAGCGATCTCGTCGGTCAGGGATGACGAGGTGGGTGTGGGAGGGCCGGGTGCCCGCTTTGCGGGTGGAGACGCCGGGCCCCCTTCCACTCTCAGGGCCATGCCCTGAATATAGGCTTCAAAGAACCGCTGCGCGAACCGATAGGACGGACTCTCCCGCCGCAGCGGAAAGAGGACGATCGCCGGACAGGCGGATGCCACACCCTTGAACAG
Organism: Nitrospirota bacterium; assembly: GCA_004298335.1. Taxonomy (GTDB): domain Bacteria; phylum Nitrospirota; class Nitrospiria; order Nitrospirales; family NS-4; genus SCTG01. The sequence goes on along the minus strand of SCTG01000101.1, from coordinate 44,668 downwards.
GTCGAGCTGCCCCTGCGTGAGATCGTAAAACCCGTAGTAGCAGACCAGGCGCATCCGCGCGAGAAACGTCGATCCCGGAATCTGCTCCACCGCAAGGGTGGCGAGGTCGTCCGGATCGGCGATGCGGAGATCGCGGTCGGTCGACAGGACGGCGGCGTACAGGCGGAACAATGCGGCCAGACGCTCCGGATCTTCGGAGCCGAACAGCTTCTCCCCGACCGCCGACAGGACGGACGCGGGGTCCACCCGCGCCTCCTTCAAGTCCTGGATGGTCGCCCACAGGCCGCCCCACAGGCCCCGCATCTTCGCCCAGTCGCGGAAGGCTTCTGAGCCGGGCACGCCCCGCGCGACGAGGCAGCGCAGCAATTCCTCCCGGAGGATTCCGTCCGCGCCGGCCGGCTGGTCCGCCCGGCTTTCTTTGATCAGTGTCTTGGCAAGATCGTGGAAGGTCAGGACATGGACGTCGAGGAGCGCGAGGCCCTGCTCGACGGCCAGCAGCCACTTGACGCGCCGGGCGAGCTGCGCCGAAGGCACGACGATCGCCAGCGGCGCGAGCGGGTCGCCCTGTTTCAGCGATCGGACTTGCGAGACGAGGGCGGCTTCGAGATCAGGATGGAACGGGCCGGTGACGACAGTGAGCATGACGGGGTAAGACTAGCGGAGAATCGGAGAAACGACAAGCATCGGCCCGGTGCGGGGGTGCCTCTCGCTCCCTGCGCGCGCGCCTTCAGACCCGTTGCATCGGCAGAGCAACGGGTTCCCCAACAGATGCCGCTCGCTTACGGGCGCGGTTGAGGCACACCCCGCGCCGGCCTCTTGCGGGTGACACCCGCTCTTATTTTCTTTGCTGGGCCGCCTGCAGGGCCGCCGACCAGGCGTCGCGAACGGCCTGCACGTAGGGCTGGTTCTCGGCCAGTACGCCGGCCTCCACGAGGACCGCGATTCGCGGATTAGGGTCCAGGCGGAGCGCACCTTCGACATCCAACACGGCCTGGCCGTCCTTGAGGACCTGGACGAAGGCCTCCAGCCAGGATTCCAGGATGGCGATCAGCGCCGGTGAATCCGGAGCCATCCGCCCGATGCGAACCTGGGGAAGAAGTTTGGGGATGGGGTCGGACCGCTGCAGGAGCTTCATCGCGCGGTCCAGGAACTGCTCGGAAGTTTCCATCTACAGGAGGGAACGGGAACGCTAGCCGGTCTCGGGGCCGCAGTCCGTGCCATTGCAGGGCCCGCAAAACCAATCGCCGTCGTTGAACATCATCACTTCATCGCAGACCGGGCAGTTCGGCGCCTTCGTCTGGGGTTTGGCGCCCAGGATATCGAGGTCCAGCTCGTTGTCGAATTCGTCGGCCACGGTAGTTCCTATTTGTCCGGCGGCCGGACGCCCAACGCTTTTTCGGCGCTCTCGCGCGAGGGCACGCCGATGAACTTCAGCTTGCCGTCCACGATCGAGGCCGGCGTCGCGCGGATCGCGTGCCGGTCCGCCAGTTCCTGGCCGTCCGGGCTGAGAATATCGATCTCCCGGTAGCTGAAGCTGTGCTTGATGCGCAGCCCCTTCCAGAGTTCCTTGGCCGCAGGGCAGGCCCCGCAGGACGTTGAATAGACTAATGTGACGTTTGCCATGGGGATATCCTACCACCTTCAATGGGCGTATCGCCATACGCCCCTACATCGGATTGGGCAATGGTCTTCGCAGGGGGCACGGCAGTGCGCCCATGCATTACGGCTTGTTCATTTTTCGCGTCCGGAAGGGGTGCGCGGGGTGGTCGCAGGCGTCGCAGCGGTCCAGGGAGGTACGCTTTTCGAGATAGTCCAGCACTGTCTGGACAAAGGTGGCGTGCGACCAGGTGAGGGGCGAGACCGACAGCGGCTCATTGGTATGGGGATGGACCTGCTCGGCCAGCACGCCGGACGGCAGGCACCGGTCGGCCACCCAATCGAGGAGCGGGACGGCTTCCTTGAGCTGCTCTACGGTCGTCGCCTTCTTGATCAGCCACTGGGCAATCCAGAGCGTACAGACAAACCAGGGGTTTCCGGGCACATTGGCCAGGTCCTTGCTGACCTGGTGGTAATAATCGTTCTCGTAGCGCGCGATGCCCCCCACCGGCGTCTTGCACCACAACCGGTCGCGAACGGCGGCCATCGTCTTCACCACCCGCTCATCCGTCGGCTCATAGACACCGAAGCAACCGACCGCGTAGAGACTGGCGTCGAGCGTGGGATCGACGTTATCCAACGTCCCGTTCTTCTTGAACGTGACCATCCGGGCAAAACGGCCCAGTTCCTTCCGGTACAGATAGCGATCCATCCCCGCCTTGATCTCGGCCGCAGCGCGGCGGTAGGTGTCGGTCAGGCCGGCCTGGCCGAACCCTTCGGTAAAGTTCGACGCGGCCATCAGCGCCGCATACACCGCCGAGCAGGTGAAGGCCAGGACGCCGTGACGCTCCTCCCAGAGATCGTAGGACGCCTTCGGCAGGCCCGTGACCGGATCCCGATACGAGGCCATCCAGTTCGCCGCCCGTTTGATCAGCGGCGCGTAGAGCGGCGTGATGAATTCAACGTCCCGGTAGCGCTCAAAATGCTGCCAGAGCGCCCAAATAACCAGCGCCGTCTCGTCCTCCTGAATCGGCAATTGCGGCTCGCCGTCCTTCACCCAGGGATGCCACGAGCTGGCGAACGATCCATCGGTATGGTACTTGTGCAGGAAGTAGCCGTCCGGCGTCAGGATCTGGCTGCAGAGCCGGTAGAAGCGGCGGGTGAGCTGCGGGTAGCCCGCCACGTCCAGCGCGTGGGCCACCAGCGCGCCGTCCCTCGGCCACATGTACGAATAGGTGTCGCGCGCCTGGGTCGTGATGTCCGAGTCGTTCGCCGCGATGATCGCCCCGCCGTCATCCACCTGGGTCCGGATCACCAGCAGGCTCCTGTAATACAGGTCCACGATCTTGGGAGACAACTCGCCGAAGTTGATGCAGTCCTGGTTCAGCCAGTAGCGCCAGTACTTCCCCGTCCGCAACAGGTAATATTCCGGCAGCCGCTCCTCGATCCGCTTGTTCAGGTTGTTGACGCTGAGCCAGTCTTCCCCCGCGACGATCCAGTACCAGGCCTCCTGCATCCCCTGCCCCGGCACAGTGAGGAAAATGCCGAGCGTCGAGTCCACCGAGCCCTGCGTGATCGGACCGGCCTCCAGCTTGCCGTCCTCGGCATCGCGCCAGGTTCCCTCCGCACCTTCCATCTCTTTGCGGCCGGTGGCGAAATGCTGGACCCCGATCGTCCCGTTCGCCATGTAGTTGGTCAGAAAGTAGCGGCGCATTTTGTAGTGGGTGACGGTCTTGTGCTTGGGCTCGTAGGCCGCCGTATCGCCCACATCGGATTCATAGAGATGGAAGTCCTGGTTGAGGAACAGGCGGATGTCGCGCTCCCGCGAGGCCAGGTTCCGGACGATGATTTTCCGGACATAGACCGGGTCGTGGAAGTCCACGACATCGGTGCAGACCAGTGTCACCTGCAGGCCGGGATGATGGGCCTCGACGTGCGAGACCAGGGTCCCTTCCTCGTACGTCAGCGAGATCTGCCAGTCGGGCCCGAGCCAGGAAAGCCGGCCGTCCACCCAGACGCCGAAGCGCCAGGGGTGGCCGACCGTCTGGTTTTCCTTGCCGACGTGCGGGAAATAGATGTCGCGGATTTGGTAGTAGCGGTCGAAGGTGATAAGGAGCTTGCCGTTGCCGAGAGGGATATCCCGCGGCATGCCGCGCTACTCGGCTGTGGCGAAGGCCGCGAGCTTCGGCTGGCCGCTCAGGACGGCGACGACGTTCTCCGCCGCCATGACCGCCTGGCGCCGCACGGACTCCTCCGTATTGGACCCCGCGTGGCAGGACACCAGCACGTTCTCCTGCGACAGCAGCGGCACCGCGAACTGGTTCTCCTCGCCCGGCAGGTCGAACGCCGCGCCGCGGATGCGCTGCCCACGCATCGCGTCCAGCACGGCGCCCTCATCGATGAGCTCGGGCCGGCCGGTGTTGATCAGGAACGAGCCGGGGCGGATGCGGGCCACGCGCATCTTGGAGAGCCAGCCCCTCGTCTCGGTGTTGAGCCCCAGATGCAGAGTGACGACGTCGGAGTTCTTGAGGAGCTCGTCGGCGGGCACGTATTCGATGCCGTGATGCTCGGCGAAGGACTCGTCCGGATGCATGTCGAAGCCCATGACGTTCATGCCGAGCGACAGGGCGCGCTTGGCGACTTCCTTCCCGATCCCGCCCATGCCGACGATGCCCAGGGTCTTGCCCATGAGCTCCATGCCGGCGACGGATGCCCACTTGCCGTTGCGGACGTCGCGGTCCATCTGCGGAATGCCCCGCAGCAGCGCAAACATGAGCCCGATGGTCAGCTCGGCCACGGCGGGATGGGTGACGCCGGGAGTAAAGGTGACCGGAATCTTCCGCGCCGCAGCCACGTCCACGTCGATGTTGTCCACGTGCGTGCCGAACTTTGAAATGACTTTCAGGTCCTCCGCCCGGTCCAACACCCGGTGGCTCACCGGCTCGTCGCCGACGATCACGGCCTGGATGCCGACGATGTACGCCGCCATTTCATCTTCCGTCAGGGCCCGTGGCCGCGGGTTCGCCACGACTTCGTAACCGGCCTTCTTGAGAATGTCCTTGTGCTCGCCGTCGAGATCGAGAAACGCTCTCGGGGTGACTAATACACGCGCTCCTGCCATTCCAGACGCCCCCTTTGTTCAGTCGCTTTCCAATGAATCCAATGGAACCGTTTACAGCTGTGTTCAGCAGGACGGGATTCTACCATCCTTTGCACGACCGCCACAACCGGATAATTCACCGGCGGCAGTTGTTTCGTTTGCGTTGAATCGGCTATGTTCACCCCGATGCTGCATCGCCTCGCCCGGCTCCTCATTCCGCCCGTCGCGTCTGGTCTCCTGCTGGCCCTCGCGTTCCCGCCGTTCGACATCGAATCGCTGGCCTGGATCGGCATGGTCCCGCTGCTGCTCGCGATCCGCGGGTCGTCCTGGAAGACGGCCTTCGGACAGGGCTGGCTGGCCGGACTCCTGTTTTTTTCCGTGACCCTGTACTGGGTGATCAACGCCATGCACGAGTACGGAAAGATGCCGTTCGCCGCGAGTTTCTGCGTGATGCTGCTGCTGGCCGGCTATTGCGCGCTGTACGTCGGATCGTTCTGCGCCGTCCTGGCGGCGGTCCCCGACCGGCGCGGCCCGCTCCGGACGTGGACCGCGCCGGCCCTCTGGGCCGCCCTCGAATGGGTCCGTACCTATCTGTTTTCCGGGTTCCCCTGGGCGCTCCTCGGCTACAGCCAGTACCACAATCTGACGGTGATCCAGATGGCGGACGTGACGGGCGTGTACGGCGTGTCCTTCATCCTGGTGCTCGCGAACGTCGTCATCGCCAGGGTGGCCGACGCCGTCCTCGCACGGACCGCCGATCCGGAGCGTCGCGCGCCCCTCCCCTGGGTCGCCGCGCCGCTCGCGGCGTTGCTCCTGGCTGGCATCGTGGCCTACGGGCAGTGGCGGCTGTCCCCCCAGAGGGACTCGGCCAGCGACCAGACCGTGCGGATCGGGCTCGTGCAGCCCAACGTGGACCAGGCGCAAAAATGGGACGCCGCGTACCGGCGGGACACGATCGACCGGCTCAAGCGGCTGACGCTGCAGATCGCGGACGGGGCCGACCTGGTGATCTGGCCCGAGGCGGCCACGCCGTTCCTCTTCGACGTGGAGACCACTTATAAGGAGGAGCTGCTGGCCTTCGTCCGGGACCGCGGCGTGCCCCTGCTCTTCGGCAGCCCGGCCGTCGAGAGCCAGACCGCCGGCCAGCTGCGCCTGCTGAACAGCGCGTACCTGGCTAGCGGGGACGGCGTGGTGCTGGACCGCTACGACAAGAGCCACCTGGTGCCCTTCGGCGAATACATCCCGCTGAAGAGCATCCTGTCGTTTCTCGACAAGCTGGTGGTCGGCATCGGCGACTTCGTGCCGGGCCCGGGCCCGCGCGTGCTGGGCGCGCCCGGCGGGCGCCTGGGCATCGTGATCTGCTTCGAAGTCATCTTCCCCGACCTCGTGCGGCAGTTCGTGGACCAGGGCGCCGAGTACATGGTCGCGATCACCAACGACGCCTGGTTCGGCCAGTCCGGCGCGCCGTACCAGCACTTCGCCATGGTGGTCTTCCGCGCCGTCGAGAACCGGATCGCCTTCGCGCGCGCCGCCAACACCGGCATCTCGGGCTTCATCGACGCGGAAGGCCACATCCTCCGCACCACGGACCTGTTCGTCGAAGGCGCGCTGAGCGGCGAGGTCCGCACCGGCGGCCCGCGCACCTTCTATACCGCCTACGGCGATCTGTTCGCGAAATTCTGTGTTATACTTACGCTGTTCGTGGCGGCGGCGGCGCGGTATCGCGACTTCCGCCGGGCACAAAAAGACGCAAGGAGACTCCATGCTCGACGATCTGAAAGCCCGCCTGGCTACCCTCCGGACGAATTTTGACGATCTCCGGGGGCATCTTTGACCTCCCGGCGTTGACATCCCAAATCCAGACGCTCGAAGCGCGCATGGCCGCCCCCGGCTTCTGGGACGACCGCCGTACATCCCAGAGCACCATCCGGCAGAAAAACCTCCTGGAGCGGGAGGTCAAGAACTGGGGCGACATGGCGCGCCGGCTCGACGATCTCGCCGCCATGGTGGAGCTGGCCGAGTCGGAACAGGACGCCTCGCTCGAAGGCGACATCACCGCCGAGCTGGCGCAGGCCGAGCAGGCCTTGGCCAAGCTGCGGGTCGAGCTGCTGCTGCACGGCGAAATGGACGCGAACAACGCGATCATGTCCATCCACCCGGGCGCCGGCGGCACGGAGTCCCAGGACTGGGCCGAGATGCTCATGCGCATGTACGTGCGGTGGGCCGAAACCAAGGGCTACAAGGTCGAGACGCTGGACTATCTTCCCGGCGAGCAGGCCGGCATCAAGAGCGTGACGCTCGGCATCGCGGGCGCGAACGCGTACGGCTTTCTCAAGTCGGAGGCCGGCGTCCACCGCCTGGTGCGCATCTCCCCGTTCGACGCCAACAAGCGCCGGCACACGTCGTTCGCCTCGGTCTTCGTCTACCCCGAGCTCGAGGACGACGCGGAGCTCGACCTCGAGGAGAAGGACCTGAAGATCGACACGTTCCGCTCCGGCGGGGCCGGCGGCCAGAACGTGAACAAGGTCGAGACCGCCATCCGCATCACGCACCTGCCCACCGGCATCGTCGTGCAGTGCCAGAACGAGCGCTCCCAGCTCAAGAACAAGTCCGGCGCCATGAAGGTCCTGCGCGCGCGGCTGTACGAGCTGGAGCAGAAGAAGAAGGAAGAGGAGTTCAACGCCTTCGTCGGCGAGAAGAAGGAGATCGGGTTCGGCAGCCAGATCCGGTCCTACGTCTTCCAGCCCTACCAGCTCGTGAAGGACCACCGGACCAACACCGAGGTGGGCAACATCAACGCGGTCTTCGATGGCGAACTGGACCCCTTCATCGAGGCGTTCCTGCTCCAGTCATTGAAGAAGGACAAATAGTGCCCCTCCCACTCAAATTGACTTGCCCCATCCCGCTGACTATGATGCCGTGAAATCATGGAAGACCTGAACGATCAGATCCAGCAACGGATCAAGAAACTCGACCTGCTGCGCGGGCTGGGCATCAACCCGTTCGGCGGGCGGTTCGAGACAAAAGACCGGGCCGGCGACCTGATCGCCGCGCACGGCGCGCGCACCAAGGAATCGCTCGAGCAGAATCCGGTCTTCGCCACGCTGGCCGGCCGGATCACCGCCCTGCGCCGGTTCGGCAAGGCGGCGTTCGCCTCCGTCCAGGACGGCGTGGATTCCATCCAGGTCTATCTCAAAAAGGACGTGTTGGGCGAGCAGGGATTCGCCCTGGCCGAACTCCTCGACATCGGCGACTGGATCGGCGCCAGCGGTCCGCTCTTCCGCACCAAGACGAACGAGCTGACGGTCGAGGTCAAGCAGCTCACCCTGCTCTGCAAGGCGCTCCGCCCGCTCCCGGAAAAATGGCACGGGCTCACCGACGTGGAGACCCGCTACCGCCAGCGCGCCGTGGACCTTGTCGCCAACCCGGACGTCAAGCGCATCTTCGTGACCCGCAGCAAGATCGTCCAGGCGGTCCGGACGTTCCTCGTCGGCAAGGGCTTCCTCGAAGTCGAGACCCCCATGATGCATCCGATCCCGGGCGGCGCCACGGCCCGCCCGTTCGTCACGCATCACAACGCCCTGGACACCGACCTCTATCTGCGCGTCGCGCCCGAGCTCTATCTGAAAAGATTGATCGTCGGCGGCATGAACCGGGTCTTCGAGATCAACCGCAACTTCCGCAACGAAGGCATCTCCACAATCCACAACCCCGAGTTCACGATGCTCGAGTTCTACATGGCCTACGCCGACTACCGCGACCTGCTCGATCTGACTGAAGAGCTGATCGTCGAGTTGGTCGAGGCCGTCCACGGCAAGGGCGCACAGGCCGTCCCCTATCGGCCTCACGCGAACAAGGACGAGACCATCACGATTTCCTTCGCGCGCCCCTGGACACGCATGACCTACCGGGACGCGGTCGCCGGGCGGCTGGGCGCGAGCGTCCAGGAGATCGCCGACCCGGCCTACGTGCTGGCCCAGGCCAGGAAGCACCGGTGCGAGCTCATGGGCGGCGAAAGCTATTGGGGATTGCTGACCCTGCTGTTCGAACAGACGGTCGAGCCGACCCTCATCCAGCCGACGTTCATCACCGATTTCCCGGTCGAGACCTCCCCGCTGGCCAAGCGCAAGGCGAGCGACCCGGACTTGACCGACCGCTTCGAGCTCTACATCGCCGGCCGCGAAATCGCCAACGCCTTCTCGGAGCTGAACGATCCCCTCGACCAGCGCCGGCGCTTCGAGGCGCAGATGGCGGAGCGCGCGAAGGGGGACCTGGAGGCGCAGCACCTCGACGAGGACTTCCTGCGCGCGCTCGAGCACGGCATGCCGCCGACCGCCGGCGAGGGCATCGGCATCGACCGCCTCGTGATGCTGCTCACCAACCAGACCTCCATCCGCGACGTGATCCTCTTCCCCCAACTCCGTCCGGAAAAATAACGGTGCGCCTCCCGTACGAAGTGTTCATCGGCCTCCGATACCTCAAGGCCAAGCGCCGCAACCGCACGATCTCCTTCAACACGCTCATCTCCATCACGGGCGTCACCATAGGCGTGGCGGCCCTGATCGCCACGCTGGGCATCATGACCGGCTTCAAGGAGGACCTTCAAGCCAAGATTCTCGGCACGAACTCCCACGTCATCGTCACGTCCAGGACCGGCGAGAACATCAAGGGTTATACCGAGCTGGCGGACAAGGTCGCGGCCGTGCCCGACGTGGTCGCCGCCACGCCGTTCATCTTCAAGCAGGTCCTGTTGACCTCGGACACCGGCTCGCACGGCGTCGTGCTGCGCGGCATCGACGTCAAGCGGGAAGCGACGGTGACCGAGATCGCCCGGAACCTCAAGTCGGGGTCGCTGGAGGAACTCGAACGCGTGGGCCCCGTGAGCCAGACGCCGCCGGCGCCGGACGGCCAGGCCACGGAGTTGCCGCCCCTGCTGCCCGGCATCATCATCGGCAAGGAGCTCGCGCTGCGCCTGGGCGTGTTCCTGGGCGACCGGTTGAACGTCGTCTCGCCGGTCGGGCCGATCAGCGCGATGGGGATGATCCCGAAGGTGCGCGGCTATCGCGTCGCGGGGGTCTTCGAGGCCGGCATGTTCGAGTACGACTCGTCGCTGGCCTACGTGTCCATCAAGCAGGCGCAGGAGTTCTTCAACATGGGCGACGCCGTGAGCGGCGTCGAAGTGAAGGTCGCGGACGTGTTCGCCGCGGACCTCACCGCCAAGGCGATCGAGGGTGCGATCGGCTTCCCCTACTGGGCGCGGGACTGGATGAAGCTCAACAAGAACCTGTTCTCGGCGCTGAAGATGGAGAAGTTCATGATGTTCGTCCTGTTGGTGCTGGTCGTCGTCGTCGCCTCGTTCAACATCGTCAGCACGCTGACCATGATCGTCGTGGAGAAGCACCGGGAGATCGCCATCCTCAAGGCGATGGGCGCCACCGGCAAGGCCGTGATGCGCATCTTCATGCTGAACGGGCTCGTGATCGGCGTCGTCGGCACGGCGATCGGCATCCCGCTGGGATACGCCTTCTGCTGGGCGATCCAGGAGTTCTACACGCTGCCCGGCGACGTGTACTACCTCAGCCGCATCCCGGTGCACATCAAGACCTTCGACGTGGTAATCGTGGGCCTGTCCGCCGTCCTCATCACGTTTCTCGCCACGATCCACCCCTGCCGGCAGGCCGCCCGCCTCGACCCGGCCGAGGCGCTGCGGTACGAATAATCATGATCGCCGCGCAGGACCTCAAGAAATCCTTCCACCTGGACCAGACGGAAATCCACGTCCTGAACGGCGTGAGCCTGGAGATCAAGCGCGGCGAGATGGTGGCGATCGTCGGCGCGTCCGGCGTCGGCAAGACGACGCTCCTGCACATCCTCGGCACGCTCGACCGGCCCACCGGCGGAACCGTGCGCTTCGACGGCGAGGACATCTTCGCCAAGGACGAGCTGGCGTTGGCGGACTTCCGCAACCGCAAGATCGGGTTCGTCTTCCAATTCCACCACCTGCTGCCGGAATTCACCGCGCTGGAGAACGTCATGATGCCGGCGCTTATCAGGCGTCAATCAGAGGAGGAAGCGCGCGCGGCGGCGGCGGCAGTCTTGAAGGAAGTGGGTCTGGAGCACCGGTTGGAGCACCGCACGGGGGAGATGTCGGGCGGCGAGCAGCAGCGCGTCGCCGTGGCGCGGGCGCTGGTCCTGCGGCCGGACCTGGTGCTCGCCGACGAGCCGACCGGCAACCTGGACACGCACACCGGGGAGGACGTCTTCAAATTGATGCGCGACCTGAACCGCGCCAAGGGGGTCACGTTCGTCATCGTGACCCACAACGAGGCTCTCTCCAATCAGGCCGACCGCATTATTAGAATGGTGGACGGAAAGATCGCGTAGCGAATAAATCGAGTCTGGTCCCGCTTTCTTTACGGGGAAGAGGACTGACGCGCATGGCAGACAGGCGATACGGCCAGCGGGGCTATCAGGACCACGGGAAGGACCGGCAGGACAAGGCCCCGGCGCCTTCCCCCCGGTCGGGCGCGCCTGAGACGCCTCCGGCCCGGACCTTCTCCCGCTGCGCGGACTGCGGCACCACGCTCCCACCCATGGGCGAGTCATCCGGCCAGTGCCCCAAGTGTAAGTCGGAGCTCCATGCCTGCCGGCAGTGCGTCCACTTCGATCCCGGCCAGCATTTCGAGTGCGCCCAGCCCGTGCCGGAGCGCATCTCCAACAAGAACGCCCGCAACGCCTGCACGTTCTTCGCGCCGACTATCACGGTGGAGCCTGAGGTGCATTCCAAGTCCGCGCGCCCCTACGACCCCCGACGCGCGCTCGATGACCTCTTCAAGAAGAAATAGCGCGGTTACGCCGGCAGGGTGGCGGCCTTGAGGGAGCGGGTGAAGGAAGCGAGGCGGTCGGAGACCTGCCCGCCTTCGGCGACGAGCTTAACGAGCGCGGAGCCGACGATCACCCCGTCGGCGACCCGCGCCACCTGCCGGGCGTCGTCGGGCGTCGCGATCCCGAATCCCACCGCGACCGGCGTCTTCGTATAGCGGCGGATCTCGCGCACCTTCTTCTCCACGTCGACCTTGTCCGTCAGCTTCGCCCCCGTGATGCCCGTCAGCGAGACATAATAGATGAAGCCGCGGGAGAGGCGCGCGACGCGGCTCTGCCGCTCGGAGGGACTCGTCGGAGCCAATAGAAAGATCACGTCGAGGCCGGCCGCTTCCGCCAACGGATGAATCGTCCCTGCCTCGTCCGTCGGCATGTCCGGCACGATCAGCCCATCCACGCCCGCCGCCGCCGCGTCGCGGCAGAAGGCCGCCTCACCGTAACGGAAGATCGAATTGTAGTAGGCCATCAGGACGAGAGGGACTTGAGTCTTCATCCGGAGCGACCGGACCGTGGCGAGGATTTTCTTCAGCGACGTCCCGGACCGAAGCGCCCGCTCGGCCGCCTGCTGGATCACCGGCCCGTCGGCGATGGGATCGGAAAACGGCACGCCCAGCTCGATGACGTCGGCCCCCGCCTCGGACAATTGACGGACGTAGGATTCGGTCTCTTCCAATGACGGGTCACCCGCCATGATGTAGGCAATCAGCGCCTTCTCATGGCGTGCGTGGAGCGCCGAAAAAGTCTTCTGCAAACGACTCACAGGCTTACGCCTTTAATCCGCGCCACCTGATGCACGTCCTTGTCGCCCCGACCGGAGAGATTGGCCACGATGATCTGGTTGCGCTTGAGTTTCGGGGCGAGCTTCGTCACGTACGCGATGGCATGGGCGGACTCGAGCGCAGGCATGAGGCCCTCTGTCCTGGCCAGCAGGTCGAACGCCGCCATGGCCTCCTCGTCCGTGGCGTAGGTGTAAGCGATGCGCTCCCGCTCCTTATAATAGGAGTGCTCCGGTCCGACCGCGGCGTAGTCGAGGCCCGCCGAGACGGAATGGGTCAACTGGATCTGCCCGTCGTCGTCCTGCAACAGATACGTCATGGTCCCGTGGAGGACGCCGACCGACCCAGTGGCAAAGCGCGCCGCGTGCTTGCCGCTCTCGATCCCGAGCCCGCCCGCCTCGACTCCGACCATCTTCACCTTCTTATCCTTCAGGAACGCCGTGAACAGCCCGATCGCGTTGGAGCCGCCGCCGACGCAGGCGATAAGGTAATCCGGAAGTTTGCCCTCGGCCTGCATGATCTGCTTGCGCGCTTCCTTGCCGATGACGGCCTGGAAGTCCCGGATCAGCATCGGGTACGGGTGCGCGCCGAGGACCGACCCAAGGATGTAGTGCGTGGTGCGGACGTTGGTGGTCCAGTCCCGCATGGCCTCGCTGATCGCGTCCTTGAGCGTGCGGCTCCCCGCGTTGACCGGCTTCACGGTCGTGCCGAGCAGGCGCATCCGGAAGACGTTCAGGGCCTGGCGCTCCATGTCCTCCGTGCCCATGTACACGTCGCACTGGAGACCGAACAGCGCGGCCGCCGTCGCCACCGCCACGCCGTGCTGGCCCGCGCCGGTCTCGGCGATCACCCGCTTTTTCCCCATCCGGCGGGTCAGGAGCACCTGCCCGATCGCGTTGTTGATCTTGTGCGCGCCGGTGTGGCAGAGGTCTTCGCGCTTGAGGTAGATCTTCGCCCCGCCAAGCTTCTTCGTCAGCCGCTCGGCGTAGTACAGGGAAGTCGGGCGGCCGACGTATTGCCGGAGATAGTAGTCCAGTTCCGCCTTGAATTTCGGGTCGCGACGCGCCTTCTCATACGCCCGGGCGAGCTCATCGAGGGCGGGAATGAGGGTCTCGGGGACGTAGCGCCCCCCGAAGGCTCCGAAGCGGCCGCGCGAATCAGGAAGCAGCGTCATGGTGAGGAGGAGTATACATCACAGACCCCGGCATTTCACGTTCTCGATGAAGGCCTTGACCTTCGCGTGGTCCTTCACGCCGGGCGAGATTTCCACGCCGCTGCTGACGTCCACGCCGTAGGGCCGGACGCGGCTGATCGCTTCGCCCACGTTGTCGGGCGTAAGGCCCCCGGCGAGCACGATCGGTCCCCAGCTCGTGGCCTCGATCGCCAAGGCCCAGTCGAAGGTGGTTCCCGTGCCTCCGATTTTGCCCTCCACGTACGTGTCCAGCAGGATCGCCTTGACGCGGTAGGCGGAGAGGTTCGCCAGGTTCTCGCGGGAACGGACGCGGATGGCCTTGACCACCGGCAGCCGCAGTTCGGCGCAGTACTGCGGGGACTCCTCCCCGTGCAATTGCGCGTACGCAAGCCCGCAATCCGACATGATCTGGCGGACCAGATCGGGGTTCTCGTTGACGAACAGGCCGACCGTCGACACGAACGGCGGCAGGTGCGACACGATCGCGGCCACCGCCTTCGGGCTCACGACCCGCGGACTCTTGGCGTAGAACACGAACCCGACGGCGTCGGCCCCGGCCTCCACCGCCGCCATCGTATCCTTCAGCGTGACGTTCCCGCAGATCTTCACCCGAACCATGGGCGGATTCTACCAGAGTTCCTTGATTGTTCCCACCCTGACCGACTATGCTGAGTCTGCATCCGGAGAGACAGCGCCCATGCAGCTTGAGTTTCTGGGACACGCGGGATTCATCGTCGCCCACGGGAAAATCCACGTGGCCTGCGACCCCTGGCTGTCCCCGAGCGGGGCCTATCACGCCAGCTGGTTCCAGTTTCCCTGCAACCATCATCTTGGGGAACGGGACTACCGGGACCTCTCGGCGGTCGTCATCACAAATGCTCGCCAGGACCATCTCGACGCCGCCTTTTTGTCACGGAAGCTGTCCCCGGACACGCCCATCGTCGTCCCCCGATACGCGTCGCGCCACTTATGGAACGCGGTCCGCCAGGCCTGCGCCAATCCCATCACTGAAGTGAAGCCCGGCGCGGAGCACGCCTTCGGCGAGGGGCTGCGGCTGGTGTTCACGACCGACGACACGCCGGACAGCCAGTGCGCCGCGGCGACGTTCCGCACGCGCGAGGCCGTGCTGATCAACATGAACCGGCTCCGGCTCAAGCCGAAGCAGCGCGACGTCCTGAAGGTCCGGACGGGCGGCCGCATCGACGCGCTCCTGATCCAGTGCGCCGCGCCCGATTGGAACCCGCTGCGCTGCCGCCACTCGGACGAGCGGATCGCCTCGCTGTCGATGGTCAAGCGGGTCGAGAAACTGGAATACGCCTACCAGACGCTGGACCAGATGCCGCCGCGCGTGGGCTTTCCCTTCGCCGGGCCGCCGGCGTTGCTGGAAGACGCGCTGTTCCGCTACAACGACGACTGCGGCGGCAAGGGACTCGTGCCGGACCAGAAGCGCGCCTGCGACTGGCTGCAGCAGCGGGGCTACCAGCGCCGGATCGAGATTCCCCTGCCGGGCGACCGCGTGAACCTGATCAGCGGGGAATTCACGCCGGACCAGGCGATCCGCCGCGAGTTTTCGTTCGGGCAGAGGGACGCGTATCTCACCGCCTACGCCGGGCGGATGCGCCCGGCCATCGCCGCCCATCTGGACGGACTGCCGCGCCCGACGGAAGACCTCTTCGAGCCGTTTCGCACCTACGTGCAGCGCCTGGCGGAATCGAACGAGCCCGTCCGCAACGACCTCAAGCTGGAGATCCGGTTCCTCGTGGACGGCCCGCACGGGGGGGACTTCCTGGTCCGGTTCGACGCCGGGGAATGCACCGTCGAGCGGACCGACGACCGGCCGGCCCCCTGCACCCTCTCGCTGGATGCGGTCTGGCTGAACCAGATCGTGCACCACAATCTGCCCTGGGATGATTTCCTCCTGTCGCTTCGCTTCTCGGTCGAGCAGGACCCGGAAGCGGACGACGACCACCTGGCGGCGTGGCTCAAACTGGCCGATCTCCGGAACGTCTCGGAACCTGCCCCGACGCAATAAGCCCATGGCCCTCTTCGCCGTCACACTCGAACAGATCGCCTCCTTCACGAAGGGGGCGCTGGTCGGCTCTCCGGACCTCGTGGCGACCGGAGTCTCCGGACTCCAGGAGGCCGGCCCCGGCGACCTGTCGTTTCTCGCCGACGCGTCCGCCGCAAAAGACGTGAAGACCACCAAGGCGGCCGCCCTGCTGGTGCCCCAGCGCATCGAGCACCTCGCCTGCGCCCAGATCGTGGTCCCCCACCCCACCTTGGCCATGGCACAGGTCGTGGAGAAGTTTTTCGTTCCCCATCGCCTGCCCCTCGGCCTCAGCATCCTCGTCCACCGTGGGGTCGATATCGTCATCGGGGAGGACGCGTCCATCTGGCCGTTCGTCACGCTCAACGACCGGGCCCGGATCGGGCGGGGCAGCATCCTCTATCCCGGTGTCTTCGTCGGCGAAGGAAGCGTCATCGGCGAGGCCTGCGTAATCCATCCCAACGTGACGATCCGCGAAGGCGTCACCATCGGCAACCGCGTGATCATCCACGCAGGCACGGTCGTCGGGAGCGACGGGTTCGGCTACGTGCAGGAAGGCGGGCGGCACCATAAGATCCCGCAGGTCGGGACGGTCGTGATCGAAGACGACGTCGAGCTCGGCGCCAACGTGACCGTGGATCGCGCCACGTTCGGCAGGACAGTCATCCGCCGGGGCACGAAAGTGGACAATCTGGTCCAGATCGCCCACAACGTCGAGATCGGCGAGCACAATATCCTGGTCTCGCAGGTCGGGATCGCCGGGAGCAGCAAGACGGGGCACCACGTGATCGTCGGCGGGCAGGCCGGCATCTCCGATCACGTCACGATCGGAGACCTCGCCATGGTCGCGGCGCGGTCGGGACTGAACCGCGACGTCCAGGCCAAGGAAGTCGTCGCCGGCGCTCCCGCCCAGCCCCGCCTGGAATGGCTCAAGTCCATGGCCATCGTGGCCAAACTTCCCGAATTGCGCCAGCAGCTCCGCGACATGGAAGCGCGCCTGAAAGCCCTGGAAGCCACGCCCGCGGCCAAACCCGCCCCCGTCAGCAAACCCAAGGCCGCGTCAAAACCAAAAACCGCGCCCAAGCGCAAACGTTAGCCCTTTCGCGCCGCCCGCTTCTGCAATCGCTGGACATTTTCTTCACCCTGGCGTACCATGCCCTCAAGCAATTTCCCGTATATACCCCACAAGGAAGGATGACCACCATGACCACGACACGACAGTTCGCCGCGACCGCGGCGCTCGGATCTCCGGGCCGCTTCGCCCTGGTCGTTCTTTTACTCCTTGGCGTCGGCTGCTCGAAAGCCGAGGAGGCCAAAAATCCGAAAGACGAGAAATTGACCGTCGGCTACATCGACAAGACGGGGAAGTTCGCCATCCCGCCGCAGTTCGACGATGCCGGCCCGTTTATCGCAGGGCTGGCGGCGATCAGCAAGGACGGCAAGTGGGGCTACATCGACAAGACGGGGAAGGTCACCATCCCGCCGCAGTTCGAGGAGGTCAAGATCATCTACAAGTCGTCCGACACGCTCACCGAACCCTTGGCCGCGATCAGGATCGACGTCAAGGACGGCTTCGGCTCGAAGATCGGCTTTATCGACAAGACCGGGAAGATCGCCATCCCGCCGCAATTTGAAGACGCCGGCCCCTTCTCCGAAGGTCTGGCGCCGGTGGAATACTTCAACGGCAAGTGGGGCTATATCGACCAGACCGGAAAATTCGCCGTCAAGCCGCAGTTCGGGTGGGCCAAGCGCTTCTCGGAAGGGCTGGCGCCGGTGAGAGACATGAGCGGCAAGTGGGGCTACATCGACACGACGGGCAAGCTCGTCATCCCGTTGCAATTCGACAGGGCCGCCCCGCCCTCCGACGGACTGGCCCTCGTCGAGATCGGCGGCAAATGGGGCTACATCGACAAGTCCGGGAAGACCGTCATCAAGCCGCAGTTCGGGGAAGCGCGCAGTTTTGCCGACGGGCTGGCGGCGGTCTGGGTCAGCAGCAAGTGACGCAGGGAGCATCTCGTGGCCGAACAAAGACAGCGGGCGGCGCCCCGGTTCCACCTGATCGCGCGCGTGGACATCATGATGGCCGACCGCGCCGAACCCATCTGGGGAGCGGTGGGCAATATCAGCCGGACCGGGGTCGCGCTGTATGTCCGGGAACCCCTGAAGCCCTCCGGCAAGACCACGCTTCGGTTTCGCTTCCAAGCTGATGGTGGACGGGAAATCACCGAGGATCTCACCGCCACAATCGTGTGGCAGCGGGGAGAAACGGCGGGTCTTGAATTCGAGGCTCCGCTGATTGCCGACTCGGCCACGGCGGTGCAAGCCCCGAACCTGGCGGCGCATATCGCCAAAAACGAGGCGGCCGCCCTGTGGCCGCTCTAGCGCGGATTCTTTGCGACGGCCTCGACCAGCTCCGCAAGAGCCGCTTGGGGATCGGGAGCGGCCAGGACGGCTGAGACCACCGCACAGCAGTCGGCGCCGGCGGCGGCGACGGCTCCCGCATTCTTGGCAGTGATCCCCCCGATGGCCACGATGGGCAGGCGCACCCCGGCGCGCGCCTCGCGCAGGCCGGCCACGCCGACGACCGGGTCGGGATTCGTCTTCGTCGCCGTCGGGAAAATCGGACCGAAGCCGATATAGTCCGCCCCTCCCCGCTCGGCGGCGAGCGCCTGGACAAGCGTGTGCGTGGAGATCCCGATCAGCTTGCCAGGCCCCAGGATCACCCGCGCGTCTGCAAGCGGCAGATCCTCCTGCCCGAGGTGGACGCCGTCCGCTCCCGCCGCCGCCGCCACATCACAACGATCATTGACGATGAATGTCCCGCCGCCGGCCCGGACCAGCGGGCATAACGCCGCGGCCATGTCATGGAACGTCCGCGTGTCGGGCGCCTTCATCCGGAGCTGAAAGAGCCGGACTCCGGCATCCAGCGCCGTTTTAACGAGATCAACCAAGGAACGGGAACCCGCGATGGAAGGGTCGAGGATTAAATAGAGGCCGGAGAAACGCACATCAGCTGGAAGAAGGCGCGGACATGAAGCGCTCGAGGAAGGCCGTGGAGAAGCGGCCCTTCTGGAAATCTGGATCGTCGAGGACCCGGCGGAGCAACGGGATCGTGGTCTTGATGCCCTCGATCACACACTCATCCAGGGCCCGCCGCATCCGCGCCAGCGCCTCGTCCCGTGTGTGGCCGCGCACGATCAGCTTCGCGATCAGGGAATCATAATAGGGCGTGATTTCGGACCCTGGCTCGATCGCGGTGTCCACCCGCACCCCCGGCCCGCCGGGCGGATGGCACTTGGTGATCCGTCCGGGACAGGGCGTGAACGTGTCGGGGCATTCGGCGTTGATCCGGCACTCGATGCTGTGGCCGGTGATCTTCACGTCCTGCTGCTTCCAGGACAGCGCCATGCCGGCGGCGATCTTGATCTGCTCCTTGATCAGGTCGATGCCGGTCACTTCCTCCGTGATGGGATGCTCGACCTGAATCCGCGTATTCATCTCCATGAAGTAGAAGCGCCGCTCCTTGTCCAGCAGGAACTCGACGGTGCCCGCGTTGCGGTAGCGGACGGCCTGGGCCGCCTCGACCGCCACCCGGCTCAATTCCCGGCGAAGACGGTCGTCCACCGCCGGCGACGGCGTTTCCTCGATAAGCTTCTGGTAGCGGCGCTGGACGGAGCAGTCGCGCTCGCCCAGCGAGATGGTACGGCCCTTCTCGTCCGCCAGGATCTGCACTTCGATGTGCCGCGGCTCGAGGAAGTACCGCTCCACGTACACGCCCTGGTCTCCGAACGCCGCGGCCGCCTCCGCCCTGGCCGCCTGGAACGCGTGGGACAACTCGTCCTCCTTGTTCACCACGCGCATCCCGCGCCCGCCCCCTCCCGCGGACGCCTTGATGATCACCGGATAGCCGATCTTGGCGGCCACCGCCGCGGCCTCCTGCTCGCTGGCGATCTCGCCTTCGCTGCCCGGGAGCACCGGCAGTCCATGCTTGATCATGATGTCGCGCGCCTTGGACTTGTCGCCCATGGTGGCGATGTTCTCGGACGTCGGCCCGATGAACTTGATGCCGATCGACTCGCAGACCTCGGCGAAGTGGGCGTTCTCGGCCAGGAAGCCGTACCCGGGATGCACCGCGTCGCAGGCCGTGATTTCGGCCGCGCTCAGAATGTTGGGAATGTTGCGGTAGCTCAGCGCGGGGTCGGCGGGCCCAATGCACAGATGCTCGTCCGCGAGCCGGACGTGGACGGAGTCCTTGTCGACCTCCGAATGAACGGCCACGCTGCGGACGCCGAGTTCCTTGCAGGCCCGGATGACCCGCACCGCGATCTCGCCGCGGTTGGCGATGAGGATTTTCTTGAACACCCCTCAACCCTCCGGCTGCGCGCCCGGCTCGATGAGGAAGAGCGGCTCGCCGTATTCGACCGGCTTGGCGTTCTCCATCAGAATCTTGACCACGCGCCCGTCCACCTCGGACTCGATCTCGTTCATCAGCTTCATCGCCTCGACGATGCAGAGCACCTGGCCCTTTTTGACATACGCGCCCTCTTCCACGTAGGACTCGGCGTAGGGGGACGCCGACCGGTAGAAAGTGCCCACGATGGGCGACCGCATGGTCACCAGCCCCTCGGCGGCTTCATCGGCCGCCGAAGCCTTGGGCTGGCCCGCGCCCTGGCCGGCGGCGGACGCCGGTCCGGAGGCCTCCACCGGCGAGGACGCCGACCCGGCGCCTTCCCGGCGCAACCGGATGCGAAGCCCGCTCCGCTCGACCTCGAGGTCACTGACGCCCGCGGCCTGGAACACCGCGATCAGCTCCTGCAGGGTCTTCGGATCGACCAGCGCGTCCGGGCGCGGCTTGGGCTCCGGCTTCACCGCCTTCTTGCCGGGCTTGGGTGCGCGGCCCTTCATCAGGCGCGTTCCACGTATTCGCGGGTGCGGCTATCGACTTTGACCACCACGCCTTCGTCAAGATAGAGCGGGACCTTGATGGTCGCCCCGCTTTCGAGCGTGGCCGGCTTCGAGCCGCCTGAGGCCGTATCCCCGCGCACGCCCGGGTCGGTCTTGACGACCTTGAGCTCCACGAAGATCGGCAGTTCCATCCCGATCGGCACTCCCTCGTGGAGCAGCAGCTTGACGGTCATGTCTTCCTTGAGCAGGTCCCAGCCGTCGCCCAGCCGATCCCGGCCGAACGTCAGCTGCTCGTACGTCGTGGTGTCCATGAAGGTATATTGATCGCCCTCCACGTAGAGAAAGGTCATCTCCCGCTCGTCCAGATCGGGCGTGTCCAGTTTTTCTCCCGAGCGGTACGTCCGCTCAATCACGTTGCCCGACCTGAGGCTCTTCAATTTAGTCCGCACAAAGGCCCCGCCTTTGCCCGGCTTGACGTGCTGAAACTCGATGATCGTGAACGGCTCCCCGTCCAGTTCGAGCTTCGAGCCATTCCGAAATTCCGACGTTGAAATCACGTGTGTCTCGCTCCTTCTCCTGGTTCATGCCCGCTATTTCTTGGCGGTCGCCTGCTGCGCCCGCAGATGTGCGACGGCGGCCCGGAGCCCCAGCGCGTAGCTGTCCGCGCCAAAGCCCGAGATCTGGCCGACCGCCACCCCGGCGATGTAGGAATGCTGGCGGAACTCCTCGCGGCGGTAGATGTTGGACAGATGCACCTCGATGGTCGGAATCCCGACCCCCGCCACGGCGTCCCGCAGGGCGACGCTCGTGTGGGTGTAGGCTCCGGGGTTGATGACGAGCGCGTCGTACCGGCCCCCTGCCTTCTGAATCCATTCCACCAGCTCCCCCTCGCCGTTCGACTGGTGCACCGTGACGGACACGCTCAGTTCGCGCGCCAGGGACTCCAGTTCCCCGTTGATTTTGTCCAGCGTGACCGTGCCGTAGACGTCTGTTTCACGGGTCCCCAACAGATTGAGGTTCGGACCGTGAAGGACCAGAATGTTCACGACCGGCGCCGCTCCCGGATCACGGAGAGCCATCCCTCCAGGCGGCGGATGCGCGCCTTGCGCGAAGCCTGGGCCGGCGTCTCCGACGGAGATGCGCCCTCTTCCAGCGCCATGATCCGCTCGTGCAGCTTCATGTTGTCGGGGTCCTTCTCGACCAGCCGGCGGTAGACCTCAAGGCCCTTGTCGCGATGCCCCTGCGTGATATAGAGCTCCGCCAGCGTCTCGCTGTCGGTCTCTTCCGCCTCCGCCCCGGCGGCCGGCATCTGGGGAACCTCCAGGACCAGCGTTTCCTCCTCGTTGGCCACGGCGCGCGGAGGGTCTGCGACCGGCGACTCCGACAGCCGGAGGGTCGTCTTGGTCGCCTTGGCCTCCTCCTTCGCGGGCGCCTTCTTCGCGTCGGCCTTGGGCTTCTCCTCTTTGGATTCTCCCAGTAATTCGTTCAGCAGGTCCTTCATCTCGCGATCCTTGGGATTGGCCTGGAGCACGGCTTCGCAGGCCTTGGCCGCCGCATGCCGGTCTCCCACGTCGCGATAGATCAGGGCCAGCTTGCGGTGGGCGGCAAAGTTGTCCGGCGTGGTCTTGATGACCTGCTCCAGCTCCGCCCGCGCCAGTGACGCGTCCCCGGACGTCCAATAAATTTCTCCGAGCAGCACCCGGGCGCTCACCATTTTGGGAAACTTCTTCAATCCCTGCTGGAGGACCTCGATCGCCTTGCCGAATTGGCCCGCATCCGCCAGTTCCTTGGCTTCAGTCATGAACGCCCGTGATGCCGATTCCGCCATTAGTCGGTCCCTCCCTTCTGCAGCCGGTCAGTCGGAAGTTCCAGAACAGCGTCGAGGATCCGATGCGCCAGGTCCAGCTTGGACATGAGCGGCAGCGCATCGCAGCGGCCCGCCCGATCGATCAGGGTCGCCCGGTTCGTGTCGGTGCCGAACCCGGCCCCCGGCTCCGTGACGTCGTTGGCCACGATCAGATCCAGCGCCTTCCGGCGCAGCTTGGCCCGGGCGCGCTCGACCAGATCGCCGGTCTCGGCCGCAAAGCCCACGACGAGCCGGCCGGCCCGGCGCGGCGGCAGATCCATCAGGATGTCCGGGGTCGGCTCGAGCGTCAGCGCCCGCGGCCCGCGGCCCTTCGGAATTTTTCCGCGGGCAGGCCCGGCGGGCCTGAAGTCGGCGACCGCCGCGGCCATGATGAGAACATCGGCGCCCAGAAACCGGGCGCTCACTTCCTTCCGCATGTCCTCGGAGGTCACGACCGGCACGACGGTCACGTTGGAAACCGGCGGGAGGGCGGTGGGACCCGCAACCAGGACCACCTCGGCTCCCCGATCGCGCGCGGCTTCGGCAAGCGCCCAGCCCATCTTCCCGGAGGAGCGGTTCGAGATGAACCGGACGGGGTCGAGCGCCTCCTGTGTCGGCCCGGCCGTGACGAGCACGCGCCGGCCCCTGAAATCCTTCACCGGATGCAGCGCGCCCGCGATCGCCGACAGGATCGCGTTTTCTTCCGGAAGGCGTCCCTTGCCGGTTTGCCCGGAGGCCAGCGGCCCCGTCTCGGGCTCCAGCACGGTGACGCCGCGTCGCCTGAGCGTCAAGACATTGTCGCGCACCGCCGGGTGGGTCCACATGCCGCCATCCATGGCCGGCGCCACCACCATCGGACACTCCGCCGCCAGCGCCAGCGTGGAGAGCAGGTCATCGGCGAGTCCGTGCGCCAGTTTCGCCACGCAATGGGCCGACGCGGGCGCGATCGCGATCAGGTCGGCCGAGTCCGCCAGCGCGAGATGCGGCATGACCATCGTAGTGGGAGGGGGCCCCGCGTCTCCACCCGCAAGGCGGGTACCCGGCCCTCCCACACCCACCTCTGCACCGGACGATGGAAACAGATCGGTACCGACCGGGTGGCCGGTGACGGCTTCAAAGGTCAGCGGGCCGACGAACCGCTGCGCGCTGTGCGTCATGACGACCCGCACGGCCGCGCCTTCAGCCATGAGACGGCGCACGAGCGACACCGCCTTGTACGCGGCGATGCTCCCCGTCACGCCCAGCACGATGGTCTTCCCCCGAAAGCGCCCGCCCGGCGCCCTGGAGTTGCGGTCAGTCGTCTTCACTCGCCTCCGCCGGCTTGGGAGAGTCGTCCACCACGACGCTCAGGTCCTTCTTGATCTCGGCGGCATCCGCTCCCGCGACCTGGGCCATGGTCAGCTTTTCAAGCTCACGTTCGCGTTGCTTGCGGGCCTCCTTCATGGCCTTTTGAGCCTCTTTGCCGACGAGGAAGTGAATTTTCCCCTTCAGCATTTCCTCCAGCGCAATCGTTGTGGGCTTGGTATGCCTGGTCGGCAGCGCAGGGCGGGCGCCCTGCATCAACTGCCGAGCCCGCTGGGCCGCGACGATGACCAGCCGGCTTCGCGATTCAACGGACAATTTCTGATAATCCGGCAACAGTGTTAATGCATCCATTAATTCATGCCTCCTTCGTTCCCCAACAGATCCCCTTCCAGGACCGACAGGTCCAGCACGGCCGTTCTCGTCCGTTCAGCCAGGACGATCGCCTCGAGTTGACGAACTGAAAATTTAAAGTCGTCGTTGATGACAACATGCATATAATCATGATAATGTTTAACTTCGTCTTTTGCCTTTTTCAGCCTCCTGGCGATCTCGTCAGGGGAATCCCCCTTGCGGTCCTCCAGACGGCGGCGCAGCACCTCCAGGGACGGCGGCAGGATGTAGATCGACACCGCCTCCGGTTCATGCCGCCGGATCTGCAATGCGCCCTGCGTGTCGATGTCGAGCAGGACATCGATCCCCTGCGCAATCCATTCCCGGATGGGCGCCCGGGGCGTCCCGTAGAGATTCCCGTAGACCTCGGCCCACTCGAGAAACGCGCCCTCCTTGATCATGCCGCGAAACGCCGCCTCATCCACGAAGTGATAGTGCCGGGACTCGACCTCGCCGGGCCGCGGCTTGCGCGTGGTGCATGAGACCGAGTACCGCACGTCCGGCAGCCGGGCGACGAGTTCCTGGCACAGGGACGTCTTGCCGGCCCCGGATGGCGCCGACACGACGAAGAGCGTCCCCTGGCGGCGCCTGTCGGGCCTCCCGCTACTCGACATTCTGCACCTGCTCACGGATTTTTTCGAATTCCGACTTCAGCGCGACGATTTCCTGCGTCACGGCCGTGTCCCCGACCTTCGAGCCGATCGTATTGACCTCCCGGTTCATCTCCTGCAACAGAAAATCCAGGCTGCGTCCCACCGGCTCCGACTTGCGAAGGAAATTCCGGAACTGGTCCAGATGGCTGTCCAGCCTGGTCAGTTCCTCGCTCACGTCGCTCCGGTCCGCCAGTAGTGCGACTTCCTGCGCAACCCGTCCCTGGTCCACCCCGTCCTTTCCTCCGCCCGCGCTCTCCAACAGCCGGTTGACGCGTTCCTGCAACCGCGCCTGCCGTTCCTGCACGATGGCCGGCAACCGGAGCCGGATCGCCCGCAGGCGCCCGGCGCTCTCCTGCAGACGGGTCAGCAGGTCCCGCTCCAGCGTGCGGCCTTCATGCCGGCGCATGCGATCCA
Organism: Nitrospirota bacterium; assembly: GCA_004298335.1. Taxonomy (GTDB): domain Bacteria; phylum Nitrospirota; class Nitrospiria; order Nitrospirales; family NS-4; genus SCTG01. The sequence goes on along the minus strand of SCTG01000101.1, from coordinate 19,562 downwards.
ACGCCTTCAACGCCTGCTCCAGCACCTTTTCCGCCGCGCGCACCGCCTGGGGATCTTCAGCCGCCAGTTCGGCCGGCTTGATGATATCCCGAAAGCCGGCCAGCAGCGCCACGTCGGGCTTTCCCTTCAGGCCAAGCGCCTGCTTCAGTTCCTCCAGCAAATCCAGATACCGGTGCGCCAGCGCCCGGTCCAGCACGAGTCCCCGCCCCGGGTCCCGCTCGCCGCTGAAGTTCACCGCCACATCCACCCGCCCGCGGGCGACGCGCGCCTGGACCAGATTGCGAATGCGATCCTCGTGCGCTTGCAGGGCACGCGGCACTTTCGCCACGACCTCGCTGTGGCGATGGTTCACCGACCGGATCTCCACGGTGATCGGCGTGCCCTTGTGACGTCCTTCGGCCCGGCCGTACCCGGTCATGCTTCGGATCATGCCGGGCGTTTTCCTTCCCAGGGACACAGTATGTAGAGCCGGCATGCGTGGCACTGAGGCGCGCGCGCCCGGCAGACATGCCGCCCGTGCAGCAGCAACTGGTGCGACCCCCTCGTCCAACTGGCTTTCGGCAACAGCCGCTGCAGGGCCATTTCGATCTTCTCCGGATCGTCCGTTTTGGCCAGTCCCAAGCGCTGCGAGACACGCTTCACGTGCGTATCGACCACGATCGCCGGCGCCCCAAAGCAATTGCCGAGGATGACATTGGCCGTCTTGCGTCCCACCCCGGGCAACGTGACGAGTTCGTCCATCGTCCCGGGAACCTGTCCATCGAACCGGTCGATCAGAGCCTGCCCGCAACGAATGAGGCTCCTGGTTTTGGCCTTATAGAATCCCGTCGAACGGATCTCCTTCTCAAGATCGGACGGATCGGCCTGCGCATAGTCCCGCGCCGTCCGGTACTTGGCGAACAATCCCCGGGTCACCTGGTTCACCCGCTCGTCCGTGCACTGGGCCGACAGGATCGTGGCCACCAGCAGCTGGAACGGTGTCTTATGGTGGAGCGCCACCTTCGGGCTTGGGATTTCTTCATTCAGCAGCTTTAGGAGCCGGCTCGCCATGTCCACGGAGCGACCCATCGCCTTGAAAAGACAAGCCATGTTAGCAGGGAAGGCCGGCCTGGGTCAAACTCCAGAGCCGCTTTTCGACCGCCTCCAGCAGGGGGATCAGCGTCTCCGGCCGCACGGCCGCAACCGCCAGTCCGCCCAGCCGCGCGCTAAGGATGGCCGCCTGGGCCGGATCGACCCGGTCGGCCTTGTTCAAGGCCAGGATGCGGGGGACTCGATCAAGGCCCAGATCCCTCAAGATACCCTCCACGACCACCACCTGCCGCTCCAGCGTCGGGCTGCTGATGTCGGCAACATGGAGCAGCAGGTCGGCATCGTGCAGTTCCTCGAGCGTGGCGCGAAACGCGCCCATCAGCTCCTCCGGGAGGTTCCGGATGAACCCGACCGTATCCGTCACGATCGCCTCCCGATCCGCCGGGAACCGCAAGCGGCGGCTGGCCGTGTCCAGAGTATCGAAGAGACGGTCCTGGGCCGTGACCCGGCTGCGGGTCAGGACGTTCAGCAGCGTGGATTTTCCGGCGTTCGTGTAGCCGACGATCGAGATGACCGGGACTTCCCGGCGCAGCCGGCGGGACCGCTGCTGGGCGCGGTTCCTGGCCAGCGTCTCGATTTGCTTCTCGAAATGCGTGATCCGGTCCCGCACCCGCCGGCGATCCACTTCCAGCTTCGTCTCGCCGGGGCCGCGTCCCCCGATGCCGCCCGCCAGCCTCGACATCGCCGTGCCGTGCCCGGTGAGGCGCGGCAGGAGATAGCGCAGCTGGGCCAGTTCGACCCGAATCTTCCCCTCCCGACTGTGCGCCCGCCGGCTGAAAATATCGAGAATCAATTGCGTCCGGTCGATGACCTTGAGCTCCGTGACCTCCGCGATCGCGATGGCCTGAGCCGGCGCGAGGTCCTGATCAAAGACCAGGAAGTCCGCCCCATGCTGAAGCGCCTTGATCACGACCTCCTTGAGCTTGCCGCTGCCCAAGAGGTACTTGGCATGCACCGCTTGCGGCCGCTGCACGACCTGGTCCAGGACCACCAGCCCCGCGGAGCGCGCCAGCTCGGCCAACTCCGCAAGGGACTCTTCCTGGTCGGCAAGGCTCTGCCGGGAGACGCTGACCAGAATGGCCTGCTCCTGAAAATCGTTCACCAGCTGCACCGGCCTGGTCCGGCTTAATTCCTCCTCGAGCGCGCGCAGAAATTCCCCCAGGCGCACGTCGCAGTCCTGCAAGACAACCGGCTTCCAGATTTCATAGGGTCTCCCGGCCTGATTCGGAGGAAGAATATTCGCCGCGTAGAGATGGCCCGGCTGGCCGTCGCTCTTGACGCCGACAGCCGCCATCAGGTCGAGCCGGAGAAGCGCCAGGTCGGTCAGGTCGTCCTGGCTCAACGGTTCGTCGCGCAGGTGCGTGTGGACGAGCCGGAGGCCGCGCAGCGAACGCCGCCCCAGGCGGTACCCCGACAGGTCCGGCAGCACAACCTCGCGGTCGTTGCCGACGATCACGTCCTCAACAGCCCCGCGGCGGTTGATCAGCACGCCGATCTGCCGGCCGATCTCATGCGACAGACCGGTGCAGAAACGGGCGAGCTCCCAGGAAATGATCGCATCCTCCGACACCCGCCGGCGATAGACGTGCTCCAGCCGGCGCAGTTGATTGGGCTTGAGGCCCGTCAGGTTTCCGTGCGGCGAAGGAATCGCGGTGCTCTCCCGTCAGTCTCCGATGGCCCAATCCGCCCGGGGCTCGAACGCCAGTGTGGCCGCGCGTCCGTCCTGCAAGAGCCGGGCGCCGGCGGCGGCGATCATCGCCCCGTTGTCCGTGCAATAGCGCAACGGCGGGATATGGACCGTGATGCCGGCGTCTTTCCCGCGCGCTTCGAAGAGGGCCCGCAACTGCGAGTTGGCAGCCACGCCTCCGGTCACCACCACATCGCGCACGCCGGCCCGCCCGGCTGCGGCAAGGGTCTTCGCCACGAGGACCTCGACAATGGCCTGCTGGAATCCCGCCGCGACGTCCGGCACGTGCCAGGAGCGTCCAGCGGCTTCACGATCGCGCAGGTGGTACAGCAACGCAGTCTTGATCCCGCTGAAACTGAAATTGAGGTCCTCGCAGGTGGGATACGGGCGGGGAAACGGCGCCTTGTCCGGGTCGCCCTCCCGCGCCAGCCGGTCGATCACGGGACCGCCGGGATAGCCCAGGCCCAGCATCTTGGCCGCCTTGTCAAAGGCCTCGCCGGCCGCATCATCCAGGGTCCGCCCCAGCAGCGCCGGCTCTCCCCGCTCTTTGACGTGGTAGAGATTCGTGTGGCCGCCCGAGGCCACGAGCGCGACAAACGGCGGAGCCAGGCGGGCGGCGCCGAGCCATGCCGCGCTCAGATGGCCTTCCAGATGGTTGACGGGAATCAGCGGGATGCCCAGGGAATACGCCAGCGCTTTGCCGTACGACACGCCGACCAGCAGGGCACCGATCAGGCCGGGCCCGCCGGTCACGGCGACCGCGCCGAGATCGCGCACGCCGACACCCGCACGCGCGAGGGCTTCCCGGACTACCTCATCGATGGACTCGATATGGCGGCGGCCGGCCAGCTCCGGCACCACGCCGCCAAAGCGGGCATGGGTCTCGACCTGCGACCGCACGACCTCCGCCAGCACGGCGGCATCGGCCCCGGCCACCGCGGCCGCGGTCTCGTCGCAGGACGTTTCAATGCCGAGAATCAGCGGAAGGCTTGTGGCAGAGAATGCCGTTGGATCAGACGCCAGCCAGCGCCTCTTCTTCGACAAACGACGGCGCCCCGTCCTTGAGGACCACCTTGACCTTGTGGGAATCCTTGAACCGTCCCCTGATCAATTCCTCCGAGAGCGGATCGCCAATGTTCTTCTGGATGCAGCGCCGCATCGGACGGGCGCCGTACACAGGCTGGTATCCTTCCTGGATGAGCCAGGCCTTGACCTCTTCCGACACGTCGAGCTCGATGCTGCGCTCGGCCAGGCGCTGGTTCAGCTCACGCAGCAGATTGTCCACGATCGTGACGAGGTGCGTCTTGTCGAGCGAGTGAAAGACGACCACTTCATCGATGCGGTTGAGGAACTCCGGACTGAACGTATGCTTGAGCTCGCCCAGAATGCTGTCCGTCTGGCGAAGATTGAGCTCTTCCGTGGTATCGCGCTGGAACCCGAGCGAGGCGCCCTTGATGAAGCGGGTCCCGATGTTCGAGGTCATGATGATGACCGTGTTCTTGAAGTCCACCTTCCGCCCCAGGCTGTCCGTGAGGACGCCGTCGTCCAGCACCTGCAGGAGCACGTTGAAGAGGTCCGGGTGGGCCTTCTCGATCTCGTCGAAGAGCACCACGGAGTACGGCCGGCGGCGCACCTTCTCGGTGAGCTGCCCGCCTTCTTCGTAGCCCACGTACCCCGGAGGCGCCCCGAACAGCCGGGAGCTGCTGAACTTCTCCTGGTATTCGGACATGTCGATCCGGATGAGGGCGTCCTCGGAGTTGAACAGGAACTCCGCCAGCGCCCGCGCCAGTTCGGTCTTGCCGACGCCCGTCGGCCCCATGAAAATGAAGGACCCGATCGGCTTCTTGGATTCCTTGAGTCCGGCCCGCGAGCGCCGGATGGAGCGCGCCACGGCGGAGACGGCCTCGTCCTGGCCGACCACGCGCTTGTGCAGGGCCTCTTCCATCCGCAGCAGCTTCAGGGACTCCTCTTCTTCCAGCTTGAAGAGCGGAATGCCGGTCATCTTGGAGACCACATAGGAGACGTCTTCTCTGGTGATCACCGGGCGGCTCTTTTCCTGGTTCTTCTTCCACTCCCGCTTGGAGTCCTCCAGGAGCTTGCGCATGCGCTCCTCTTCCTCGCGGAACTTCACGGCCTCCTCGAAATTCTGGAGGGCGATCGCCAATTCCTTCTCGCGGGCGACTTTCTTCAGCTCCTGCTCCATGGCGCGCAGATCGCCGGGCAAGGCGTACGCCTGGAGCTTGGCGCGCGAGCCGGTCTCGTCGATCACGTCGATGGCCTTGTCCGGGAAGAAGCGATCCGTGATGTACCGGTCCGCGAGCTTGACGGCCTCGGCGATGGCATCCTCGGTGATCTCGATGCCGTGATGGCCTTCATAGCGATCGCGCAGGCCCTGGATGATCCGGATGGTCTCCTCCACGCTGGGCTGCTGCACATAGATGGGCTGGAACCGCCTCTTCAGCGCCCCGTCCTTTTCGATGTGCTTGCGGTACTCGTCCAGGGTGGTCGCGCCGATGCACTGGATCTCGCCGCGCGAGAGCGCGGGCTTGAGCATGTTGGACGCGTCGATGGACCCCTCCGCCGCGCCGGCGCCGACCAGCGTGTGGAGTTCGTCGATGAAGATGATGACGTTGCCCGCCTGGACGATCTCCTTCATCACCACCTTGAGACGCTCTTCGAACTGGCCGCGATACTTGGTGCCGGCCACCAGCGATCCCAGGTCCAGGGCGATGACGCGCCGGTTGAGGAGATTGTCGGGGACCTCCGAGCCCACGATGCGCTGGGCCAGTCCTTCGACGATCGCCGTCTTGCCCACGCCGGCCTCGCCGATCAGCACCGGATTGTTCTTGGTCCGCCGGCTGAGTATCTGCAGCACCCGCTCGATCTCGTCCTGCCGGCCGATGACCGGGTCCAGCGAGCCTTCCTGGGCCAGATGGGTCAGATCGCGCCCGAATTCGTCCAGGGCCGGCGTGTTGCTCTTCCGGTCGCGCTCCCGCGGCGAACTCTTGCGCAGGAACGACACGGTCAGTTGGCGCGCGGTCAGGAGGTTGGCGCCCAGGCTCCGGAGGATCTTCCCGCCGATGCCCTCTTCCTCGCGCAGGAGGCCGAGCAAGAGGTGTTCCCCGCCGATGTGGTTATGGCCCAGCAACCGGGCCTCTTCGACCGCGTATTCGATGACTTTCTTCACCCGCGGGCTGAAGGGAATCTCCCCAAAGGTCATCGTCGTCCCGCCGCCCGGAAGGTTCCGCTCGATTTCGAGACGGACCTGCTCGGAGGACAGCCCCATCTTCTTCAGGATCATGAGGGCGACGCCGTCGCTCTCGCGAAGGATGGCCAGAACGAGGTGCTCGGTGCCCAGGTAGTCGTTCTGGTGCCGCTCGGCTTCTTCACGCGCCAAGACGATGATTTTCCGGCCCTTGTCGGTGAATCTTTCGAACATTCGGTCTCCTCCCCGGCTGGTCGGGCACCTCTAGGGTTTGTCGGCCGCTTTCGGAGAATTTCTTGTCTGTCATTCTATCCATCGTTGCCCTCACTGTCAAGGGCGGCGCCTCCCTTCCACTACGGCCGGAAAGCCGGCCGGAATCGCCGCGATCGAGCCAACGTAGGTAATGTTACGAGATGTTTCGTTGACAACCCCTCGTGGCACCGATAGAATGGCGCGGATGAAACGCATCGGCATCATCGTCAAGTCCGAGTCGCCCGACGCCCAGGCGCTCCTGAAGGAGCTGACGCCCTGGCTGCGCGCCCGCGGCAAAGAGCCGATGCTCGATCCCCCCACCGCCGCGCTCGCGGGGGAGACGGCCTCGTACCAGAAGAAGGATCTCGCCACGCTCGCCGATATGCTGGTGGTGCTGGGAGGAGACGGCACCATGCTGGCCGCCGCCCGGCTGGTGGAGGGCCGGCCCATTCCGATCCTGGGGGTCAACGCCGGCGGCCTGGGGTTTCTCACCGCCGTCGCCCGGGAGGAAGCCTTCACGGCCCTGGAGCGCGTCTTCTCCAAGTCCTTTTCGGAAGAGGAGCGCCTCATGCTCCGCGCCCGGGTCGTGCGGCGGGGCGACGAAGTCATCGCGGCCTCCGCTCTCAACGACGCCGTGGTCAGCAAAGGCGCGCTGTCCCACATGGTGCAGTTGGAGATCTCGATCAACGGACAGTTCGTGACGCGGTTGCGGGGGGACGGGCTGATCGTCTCCACCCCGACCGGCTCCACCGCCTACTCCATGGCCGCGGGCGGGCCGATCCTGAACCCCTCGGTGCATGCGCTGATCCTCACGCCCATCTGCCCCCATACGCTCACCAACCGGCCCATCGTCATCCCGCAGGATGTCCTCGTCGAGGTGGTGCTGGTCAGCAAGGACCAGGGGGCGACGGCCACCTTCGACGGGCAGGTCGGCATCGCGCTGCAGCCGGGCGATACGGTTGAGCTCCGGGCCTCGGAGAACAAGACCCGCCTGATCCGGTTTCCCGACCGATCCTACTACGATATGCTCAGCAAGAAGCTGAAGTGGGGAGAGAGCTAGCGGGACGCCGGGACTTTCGCGCCCGCCTTGTTCTTGCGGATCACGGCCAGCATCTCTTCGTTGGCGGGAAACTTGAATTCTTCGATGTCGCGGCGCTGGCCTTCCTGTTTCTCCATCTCGCTCAAGACCATGAGGTCGTCGGCCCGGACGAGGTCCGGTTGCCGGCTTGCAAGGAGGGCTTCCAGCCGTTTGCGCTTCTGTGCGGCGTCTTCGGAAGGCGGCACTGCCGTCGCGAGGTAGCGCGCCACGACCTCGCTGCACCACTCCCCATCGCGCTTCGCGACGCCTACCAGCCCTTCACTCGCCTTGCGCGCCCACCCGCACAGAAAAATCCCCGGCAGGACCGAGCCGGACGCTTCATCGTATGCCTGGAACAGGCTGTCGTCGGGATCGTTCTGCGTCCGGTTCGGGTTCGTGATGAAGACGCCGCCCTTGTACGGAAGACCCACCTTCTCGTCCACCCGGTCGCCGACGGCGAACACGACGCTGTCGCACGGCAGGGCATACGTGGTCTTCAGGCCCACCGCCGCCGTGTCCGCACCCTTGACCTCCAGCCTGGTGTCCTCGAGTTCCAGGCCGGTGACGTGATTCTGCGCGTCGGCCAGGACCCGCTTCGGCGAGGAAAGGAAATGGAAGTACATGCGGGTCTGGCTTTCCGGAGACTCGCACTTCGTGAACTCCGCCTTCATGTCGTCCAGCACTTTCTCCGCAGACTGCCCCACCGCCTCCATGCGCGCGGCGACCCGGGCGAGTTCCCGTCCGAGGGACTCCTGGTCGATGTACGAACAGACGGCGCGGATCTCCTTCGGGTTGTACTTCCGTTCGGCCGGTCCCCGCCGCACCACCACATGGACTTCCGCCACGCGCTTGCGGCTCGAGAGCCAGTGCGCGATGTCCACCATCACATCCCCGATGCCGATGACCGCCACGCGCTGGCCCATCTCGAACGGGCTGGCACTGAAGCCCGGCAGCAGATTGAAGTGATAGACACAGTCCTTGGCGTGATAGACCCCTTTAGCCGTGTCCCCTTCCACGCCGATGGTCTTGGTGCCCTGGGCGCCGGTCGAAAATACCAGCGCGCTGGGCTCGAGCGCCCGCAGTTCTTCAACGGTCAGGTGATAGCCGTTGCCGACCATCACGTTGCCGAGATAATGGACGTTGGGACGGGTCAAGATCTCCCAGTAGCCCTTCCGCAACCCGCCGCGCAGCCTGTGCTTGTTGGGGAAAATGCCATATTCGGCGAGCCCGCCGAACTTGATGTCCCGGTTGAGCACCACGACTTCGTGCCCCTGCTTGGACATCAGGTTGGCGACCGAGAGGCCGGCCGGGCCGGCTCCGACCACGACGATCACATGCTTCGCGCTCATCGACGACAACGTCCTCTACGACCCTTCCCCCTAGGCAAAAATAAGCGCCGAAGCTAGCATGATCACAAACGAAAAGTCAAAAACCGCGGTCAGCCGCCGGCGCCTCCGGGCTTGCCGTCGGTCAGGCCCGGCTCGGTCATGCGCCAGGGATCCAGCAGATGGTTGAGTCTGGACTCCGGCAGGATTTTCTTCATCAGCGCCACCTCGCGGACGGTCTTGCCGGTCTTGTAGGCTTCCTTGGCGATCTGGGCCGCCGCCTCGTACCCGATCTCGGGCGCGAGGGCCGTGCACATGGCCAGGCTCTGCTCGATGCCGGCGCGGCACCGTTCCTGATCGGCCGCAATGCCCTCCACGCACCGGGCGGCGAAGTTCTCCGAGGCCCGCGCCAACAGGGCGATGGATTGCAGGAGGTTGTGCGCCATGACCGGCAGCATCACGAGCAATTCGAAGTTCCCGGCCTGCCCTCCGACGGTGATGGCGGCGTCATTGCCGATGACCTGCGCCGAGACCATCATGACGGATTCGGCGATGACGGGGTTGACCTTCCCCGGCATGATGGACGAGCCCGGCTGGGTCTCCGGCAGGAGGATTTCCCCAAGCCCGCACCGCGGACCGGACCCCAGCCACCGCAGGTCGTTCGCGATCTTCATCAGACTCACCGCGACGGTCTTGAGCGCCCCGCTGGCCTCGACCAGGGCATCCTGGGCGGCCTGCGCCTCGAAGTGGTTCCGCGCTTCCCGCAGCGGACATTTCGTTTCCCGCGCGAGCAGGGCGATCACGCGCAGGGCGAACTCGGGATGTGCGTTGAGGCCCGTCCCCACGGCCGTCCCGCCCAAGGCCAGTTCGCCCAGCGAGGGACGCGTCCGCTCGACCCGCTGGATGCCCAGCTCGATTTGGCGGGCGTACCCCGAAAACTCCTGGCCGAGCCGGATGGGCGTCGCGTCCTGCAGATGCGTCCGCCCGATCTTGACGATGGGATCGAACTCCTTGGCCTTGGCCGCCAGGGCCGTATAGAGCCGCTTGAGGGCCGGGATCAGCGCCTTGTCGATCTGTTCCAAGGCCGCGAGATGGATCGCGGAGGGGATGACATCGTTGCTGGACTGGCCCATGTTCACGTGATCGTTCGGGTGTACGAGCTTGCTGCCCAGCTTCCCGCCCAGCAACTCGGCCGCCCGGTTCGCGATCACTTCATTGGCGTTCATGTTGGACGACGTCCCGGACCCGGTCTGGAAGATGTCCACCGGAAACTGATCGTCCAGCCGGCCGTCGATCACTTCCTGGGCCGCCTGGCGGATCGCCTTGGCGATCTTGGGGTCGAGGAACCCCAGTTCCGTGTTCACCCGGGCCGCCGCCCACTTGATCAAGCCCAGCGCCCGGATCATGGATCGCGGCACGCGCAGCGGGCTGATCGGAAAATTCTCGATCGCCCGGGCGGTCTGGACGCCGTAATAGGCGTCGGCGGGCACTTCCAGCTCCCCCATCGTATCGCGTTCGAGCCGCGCGGCCCCGCCCGACGTTTTCCCCGGCGGTCGCCGCGTCAGGTAGATGACCTTCGCCTTGATCTTGCCCGCCTTGACCGGCGGCTTGGAGCCTCGTTTCGATTTCACAGCACTTCTCCTTACTTAAAGGCTTGCACTTCTGTGCGTGGGGATTGTAATCCAGAGCGGGAGCGGGCACAAGAAGGAATTCGAGCGCGAACGCAGTAGGGGAAGCTCTAAGAGTCCCGGCAGTCGGCACAGCGGGTGGGCTCTTTTTTCTCGTCCACTTCCTGCTGCGTGAGGGCGAACGCCGCCCGGCAGAGTTCGCAGGTATGCGTCTCGAACACCGGCTTGCCATCCTCATACCGGGTCGGCAGCAACAGGTCGACCGGATCGTATCCCAAGAGCACGTTGTCCGGAAACTTGACGACCGCCAGGCGGACGTTGAATTTTTCCCAGGTGCCCACCTGCCCTTTCCGTGAAAGGACCTGATCCGAGGACACGAAGACCGGCTGCCCGTACCGGCGGCGGCGGAGGTCGCGAAGGTTCCGCGCCTCCGGCGTGGCGACCGCGAAACTGGTCGCCTGCGCGAACGGGCCTTCTTCCGCACCTGGCATGGCGCTATCTATACCACCCGTTTCCGAAAGCGGTCAAGCCGTCCGGTTCACGGGGACCGGACGCCCTTCGCGGGCCGCGCGGTAACAGGCTTCCGCCATCGCGACCGCCCGCAGCCCGTCCTCTCCGGAAACGGGAACAGGGGCTCCGGTCATGAGGCTCCGGGCGAACGCCTCCAAGACCATGACGACAGCGGGACGGTCAGGGACAGACTCGGCCGCCGCAATCGCCCGCCCTTCGATCCGGGTCAACAGGCTCCGGTCGACGTCCGCGAGCAACTGTCCGGCCTGCCCGACCGCCTCCGCACGGCAGACGCGCCCCCCGGACACTCGTGACACCTCCACATAACAGGGAAGCCCCGAGGCCAAGCGGAACCGCACCTGGGCGAGGTCTTCGACCCGGGCAGTGTGCCGCCGATCCATCTCGCCCGCGGCCTCCACCGCTTCCTCCCCCGTCAGATAGCGAATCAGGTCCAATAGATGGATGCCGATCTCCAGCAGGACGCCCCCGCCCGCTTGCGCCGGATCATCCAGCCAGGTATGGGGGGGCCGTTCGGCCCGCATCGTCAGGGAGAGATACTCGAGGGGGGCGATCAGCGGGAGAGACGATCGCAGCCGCTCTAGGACCGGCGTGAAGCGAAGCGTCTGGGCCGTCATCAACAGCACCCCGGCGGCACGAGCCGCGTCAACCATCTCGCGGCCCTCGGCCACCGTCAGCGCCAGCGGCTTCTCGATCAGCATGGGCTTGCCGGCTCGTGCGGCCGAGAGGCAGATGTCCCGGTTCAAACCCGGCGGCGTGACGGCCACGACCGCCTCGACCTCAGACCGCGTCACGAGCTCCCGCCAGTCGGCAAAGAACGGCACCCCGTGTCGCTCGGTGAACGCACGCCCCGCGGCCGTATCCGTCCGAGACACGGCGGCGAGGTGACAGCCCGGCACGCCATCGAGCAGATGCTTCACGTACCGGCTGCCGTGACGGCCCATGCCGACCACCCCCAACCCGACACTGCCGGGAACCCTGCTCACGCGCGCCTCACCCTCTCCTCTCCGGCGTCCTTCACCACTTCCGCCCGCGCTTGACAAGCCGTCTCATCCATTGCTACACCTACCTCAAGAAGGGAACCGACATTCTATGGAGAAGCTGACCGTCTATCAGAAACCGAGTTGCTCGACGTGCCGCCAGACCCTGGCCCTCCTCCGTGAAGCCAAAGCGAAGTTCGTCACCATCGACTATTTCGCGACACCGCTTTCCCCGGCGACGCTCCGCCGGCTGATCCAAAAACTGGGCATCCCTCCACGCGATCTGCTCCGCACGAAAGAAGACACGTACAAGAAACTGCAATTGGACGAGAAGACGCTGAGCGACGAGGACTTGATCAAGCTCATGGTGATCCATCCTGAACTGATTCAGCGCCCGATCATCGAGACGGACGACAAGGCCATCCTGGGGCGTCCTCCGGAAAGCGTCAAGTCGCTGCTCTGACCGCTGCTCCCTGAAAAACGAAGGAGGGCCGCCCGGCGATCCCGAGCGGCCCTCCTCGCGCATCACTTCGGAAGGAATGTGGTTACTTCTTCCCCAGTACCGAGTCCTTGCAGGCTTTTGCCACCCGGAATTTCACCACCCGCTTCGCCGGGATCTTGATCGCCTCACCAGTCTGCGGGTTGCGGCCCATCCGGGCCTTCCGGTTCACCAGCACGAGCTTGCCGATACCCGGCATCGTGAAGGTGTTCTTGGCCTCCTTGTGGGCAAGCGCCGCCAGGTGATCCAGGAACTCACCAGCCGCTTTCTTCGTGATCCCGACCTTGCCGGCCAAGTGCTCCGCAGTCTGAGACTTCGTCATCGCTTTCGCCATACACGACTCCTTTCACACTGTGAACCGCCGCGCGGTTCGTTCATCCGTTAAACTTCCCCCAGATCCCAACGGGATCTTCCCGGGTTAATCACGTGATCGAGCAATATCACGAACTCACGTCTACGCCTGATACCGGACCCGCTCGGGCTGAATCCGGCAGAGGTTCGACGCCATACCTGTCAGGGACAGGCAGAAGATGAACCACTTGGAAGGATCGAAATTGTACCAGCGCGGCCCGTTCCGGTAATCCCGCTGATGCGCATGATGGTAATTGTGGTATCCCTCGCCGAAAGTCAGCAGCGAAACCACCCAATTGTCCCGGCTCGAATCGGCCGACGTATGCGGCTGATCGCCCCAGAGATGACAGACCGAATTGATGCAGAAGGTCGAGTTCAGGACCAGGAATGTGCGCCCCACGCCCGCCAGCAGAAAGCACCCGAGGCCGCTCATCCACCCGTTGTAGAGGTACCCGACGAAAAAGGGAAACACCAGGCCGGACAGGACGACAGGCACATAATACCGGTGCTGCCACATGACGATGGGGTCCTTGCGAAGCGGGCCCTCGTATTTTTCATTCAGGCGCGGATCGCTTTTATAGAAGACCCACAGCAGGTGGCTGTGCCAGAAGCCGCGCGTGGCGTTATAGGGATCTTCCTCCTCATCGCACCGCGCATGGTGCCGGATATGGTCCGCGCACCACTTGAGGGCCGAATTTTCCAGCGTCCACCCCCCAGCAATCAGCAGGGCAACCTTGACCCAGGGCCGGCATTCGAAGCTTCGATGGGAAATCAGACGGTGATAGCCGACGGTAATGCCCATGCCCGACACATAGTAGAGAATGACCAGCAAGACCCAGTCCACCCAGGTATATCCGATGAAGTACCCGAAAGCGGGAACGGCTATAAGGGCAGTGACCACGACCAGGGAAAACAAGCCCAGCGACAGATAATCCAACGACGGCGGCTGTTGCTTGGCGCCAATCACATGCTCCACTCTCAATCCCTCACGTTCAAGGATGACCCGTCGTGTGCCTTAATTGTGTGTGCTTGTTGCTGGAAACCTGCGGGGCCCATCAATCGCAACCGGCGTCCTCACCAGAGGCCCTCTGGAAGCGGCCAAACGCGGCTGACTCTACAGAAAGATGCACAAGAAAGCAAGAGGAAAGATTGTCAAAAATGGGCCGCCGAAGCTCCTGCAAAAGGACTGCACAAATTGATACCCCGGGACGCCGGCACGACGCCGGCCAAGCATCCCGCGCCGTTTCTCCCTGCTGCCGCTTGCTTCTCGAACGAAAGGTGTCTACGATGCGTTTGGCTGGAGATTGCCGCGTGCTTCGATTTTTGTTCGTCATGCTCATCGCTGCCCCGACGCTGTGGGGCTGTGTCTCGTTGGACCAGCACGCCGCGCTGCGGGAGGCCTATAACAAGCTCGATGCCGAGCGTCAACCCTCCAAGCAAGCCCTGCAAGCCGCCCAAACGAATGTGGCCAAGCTTTCGAGTGAATTGAAGCGTGTTCAGCAGGAGGTGCAGGACCTCCAGGCGCGACTTCAACAAACGAACCAGCAGGTGGCGGATTTGTCTACACAGTTGGACGCGGCGAAAAAAGCCCTGGCCGCCAAAGAAGAGGACCGCGCCAAGTCGGCCAAGGAGACCAAGCCGGCCAAGCGCGGAAAGAAACCGTAGCCGGCTCAAAAACGACCCCTGCCGTTCCCGCTAGGCGCAGACATGCGGAACAAGACGCCATTGCCATTTCTCAGCTACGGCATTGCGTCCGTGCTGCCTATCCTCGCCATTCTGCTCGTGTCTCAATTTGGGCTGAATACCTTTTTGCTAAGTGCCATTGCGGTGGTGATCAGTGCCTGGCATGGCGGCCTGTGGCCGGGTTTATTGTCGAGCGTGCTGTCAGTTTTGGGGATGGCCTACTTCATCCTGCCTCCTGATGACTCGTTCGCTGTTGAGGCCTTAGAAGACGTTCTGAAACTGGGCTTCTTCATCCTGCTGTCCATCCTGACGAGTTCGATCATAGAAGCACGCTACAAAGCAGAAGATGCCCTGCGCAAAAATCGGCGTTTTCTTGTTTGTCTGCTGGATTCCGTGCCGGCGCCGATTTCCGTATCCACCCCAAACGGACAATACACGCTGGTCAATCAAGCTTGGAAAAACGCGGGCATGAGCGCGGGGCATGCGACCATCGTTCGAATCGAAGATGAAGAATGGATCTTCAAGTCGGACAAGCTGCTGGGTACTACAGAAGAGAAGATCGCGCCCTTAACCAGCCCTGTGATGACCGACGAAGTGATCGCCACTCGTGACGGACAGCGCTACTACCACACCTATAAGTTTCCTGTGCATGATGACCGTGGAAACGTCGAAGCCATCGGCGCGATATCCATTGACATCACCGAAAGCAGGAAAGCAAAGCAGGCCCTCCAGAAACACCAGAACCAACAGTAAGTGCTCCGTCCAGCGGCTCCCGTGCAGTTTCCAAAAGCGATCCAGCCCGTATGTGAAGGAAAGATACACGCTCGTATCGCAAGCGATACCGATCTATTTCGCCGATTGTTCCAACCAATTGATTTCATAGGCCATCTCGCCTTGGCATCGGAGTTGATGATGTTCCGCTCAAGGGAGGTGAGAAAAATGGCCAGGAAATGGTTAGTCGTCATGTGCTCGATGGTCCTGCTGACAGGATGTAAAACGGAGCCGGAGCACTGGGTTCCGACCGGGAAGACGGACACTGAGGCAACGCAGGCGCTGGCGGCATGCAAGAACATGGCCTCGCCCGAGCCGGTTCCTTTCACTGAACCCGTGTACATGTTGCCCGACGAGCACGTTATCGTTCGGTGCATGGAAGCCTACGGGTATACGCTCGCCACCGGCGACTCCCATCAGCCACAGGGAAACACGAGGGCGATCAACGAGGCGCAGCTGGATCGCTTGCAGTAACGCCGCTGCACCTCCCCGCCGAGAGCCTTGCCGATAAGCCCTAGCGTTCCCGCGCGGTTTCCTGTACCGATTTCAAGAGCGGACTGAGGAAGAATTCGATCAGCCGGCGCTGGCCGGTCTTGATCTCGGCCGTCACGGCCATGCCGGGCGCGAGCGTGACCGGCTTGCCCTCCACCTGAATGACAGCGGTCGCCAGACTCACCCGCGCCGGATAGACCAACGTGCCCCCTTGCTGGCTCGACGTGCTCGGCACCACCTGCCCGCTCTTATCCACCTGCACCGCGTCATTGGAGACATTGACGATCCGGCCGTCAATGAGGCCGTAACGCGTAAAGGGGAACGTCTCGATCTTCATCTCGACGGGTTGGCCCTCCTGCACAAACCCGATGTCCTTGTTCTCCACCATCACTTCGGCTTCCACATGCTGCTCATCGGGCACGATCAGCAACAGCTGCTGGGCCGGTGTCACCACGCCGCCAAGCGTGTGTACGGCCAGCTGCTGCACTTTTCCGTCAATGGACGCCGTCAACTGCTGCAAGCCCGTCCGCTGTGTGGCCTGGACACGCTGTTGAAACAGCGACGCGGCCTTCATCTCCTGTTCGTTCAATTCATCGTGGCGGCTCTTTCGGAATTCTGAGATCAGGACCCGATAATTCTGTTCCGCCTCCGCAAGGGCCGCCCGGTCCTGACTCGATACGTCCTTCTGTCTGGCCAGTTCCTTCACCTCGTCCACACGCTGCTTTTCGGCCGCCAAGTATTCCATTCGGGACGCATATTCATCCGTCAACAGCTTCTTGAAGGACACGGCGCGCTCGGTCTGGATCGGCACCGTCTCTTCCAAGTGCGCGATGCTCGTCAGGGTGGCGGCCAGCGCGGCCTTTCGCTGATTGATCACATGTTGCGCCGCCGCGACGCGAGACTGATGCTCGGCCAATTGGCTGCGCAGCATGTGCTGTTGCACAGCCACAAACTTCGCGTCCGCATGGGGGGGCGCAGTGAGCATGTCCCTGCCGGCGATCAGCGCCCGCAACCGCGCGGTCTGGACCACCGCCGACCAGTATTCATTGCTCAGGCGTGCCCCTTCGGCCGTGTTCACGGTCGGATCTAACTCGATCAGCACCTCCCCCTGCTTGACCGCTTGCCCGTCCTTCACGTGAATGGCCCGGATGACCCCCGCCTCCAACGACTGGATCACCTTCGAATACCCGCTAGGAATGACTTTGCCAGGCGCCACGGCCACGATATCGATCTTGCCAATGCAGGACCATACGAGACCGGCAAGAAAGACGGCCATGATGGTGCCACCGACGGCGCGGCCGACCGGAGACGGCGGAGCATCCTGGATTTCCAGCACGGCCGGCAGGAACTCCGCCTCACGCAACCGCATAAGTACCGTCCTGGTGCTTGTGCAGCCGTGCATAGTAGCCGTTAAGCTTCAGCAGTTCGTCGTGCGTCCCCTGTTCCATGATCTCGCCCTTTTCGATCACGTAGATACGGCTTGCAGGACGCACGGTGCTGAGACGGTGCGCGACGATGAAGACCGTCCGCCCCTGGCAGATCTGGGCCAGGTTGGCCTGGATGATGGCTTCGGATTCGTAATCCAGCGCGCTGGTCGCTTCGTCGAAGATCAAAATGCGAGGATTGGCGATCAGGGCGCGGGCGATGGCGATCCGCTGGCGCTGTCCGCCCGACAACGAACAGCCGTGCTCGCCCACCATCGTGTCATAGGCCTCCGGCAGCTCCAGGATGAAGTCGTGCGCGCCCGCGAGCTTCGCAGCCTGGACCACCCGGTCCATCGCCATGCCCGGATCCGACAGCGCGATGTTGTCCCGCACCGAGCGGTTGAACAGGAAGTTCTCCTGGAGCACCACGCCCACCTGGCGGCGCAGCCACACCGGGTCGATCTGCGCGAGATCGATCCCATCGATCAGCACCCGCCCCCGCTCCGGAATGTACAGGCGCTGGATCAGCTTGGCTATGGTGCTCTTGCCGGACCCCGACCGGCCGACGATCCCGATGACTTTTCCCGGCATCACCTGGAACGACACCCTGCGCAAGACCTCCGGCCCGTCCGGCCGGTATCGAAACACAACGTCCTCGAAGACAACACGCCCTGCCAGGCTGGGCAACGTCGTGCGGCCGGGATGGGACGCTTCGACCGGCTGGTTCAGGATGTCTCCCAGGCGCTGGACCGAGATGCCGGCCTGTTGGAAGTCCTGCCACAACTGCACGATGCGCAGCACCGGCGCATTGACCTGAGCGGCCAGCATCGTAAACGCGATCAACTGGCCGATGCTAAGCTCGCCGGTCATGACGAGCTGGGCTCCAAGCCATATGATCGCGATGGTGGTGATCTTGCTGATGAAGGACGCGACCTGTCCGGCCGTATTTCCGAGGGTGGTTGCGCGAAAACTGGCCTGGACGTAGCCGGCCAGTTGCTCCTCCCACTTGCGCTGCATGGGAGGTTCGATTGCCATGGCTTTGAGCGTCTGGATGCCGTTGATGGACTCCACCAAAAAGGCCTGATTCTCCGCTCCCCGGTTGAATTTTTCGTTCAGCCTGGCCCGAAAGATCGGCGTCGCCAGCGCGGAGAAGGCGATATACAGAGGCAGGGCCCCCACCACCAGGAGCGTCAGCAGAGGACTGTAAAAGACCATCACGGCGATGAACACGACGGTGAAGAACGAATCGATCACGACCGTGACCGCCGAGCCGGTGAGGAACTGTCGGATGGTGCCCAGTTCGCGGACGCGCGCCACCGTGTCCCCGACGCGACGCGCCTCGAAATAGGCCAGCGGCAGCGCCAGCAGGTGCCGGAACAACTGCGCGCCCAGCCCCACATCGATCCGGCTGGTGGTATGGGAGAACACATAGGTCCGCAGCCCGCCCAGGACCACGTCGAACAGCGTGAGCGCCACCATGCCGATGGCGAGCACGTGCAGCGTCGTCATCCCCTTGTGGACCAGCACCTTGTCGATGATCACCTGGGTGAACAGCGGGGTCAGCAGCGCAAACACCTGGATAAAAAACGAGGCCAGTAGAACTTCGCCCAGATGCTTCCGGTATTTCACAATGGCGGGAATGAACCAGGTGAAGTCGAACGTGCGGTCCTCTGGCCTGAGGTTCGTGCGTTTCGCGAGCAACATAAGCTGCCCGCTCCAGGCTTCTTCGAAGGCCAGGCGCTGAAGGATCTGGGGGCTGGGTTGGGTGGGGTCCTGAACCAGGACTTTTTCCGCCTCGGCCTTGGCCAGCACGACATGGCGGCCGTCTTTCAGCCGCGCGATAGCAGGCAACGGGATCACGGACAGCCGCGACCACTCGCTGTCTACCAAGCCGGCCTTGAAACCGAGCTGCTTGGCGGCCCGGAGCAGGTCCGTTTCGTCCAGCGCCTTGCCGGATTGGCCGAACAGATGTTGCAGCTGCGCCCCGTCCGCCGGCACGCTGTAGTACCGGGACAAAATCAGGAGACAGGCCAGCCCGCTATCGAGCTTGTGATCAGGCACGTATCGCCTCAGCCATGCGCACGCCCACTTTCCCGGGTCGGGCCCCCACTGTAAAAACAGCGCGCGGACGAGTCAAGGAAAATTTAATAAGCTAATTTAAAAACTAATAAAGGAAGAGAATAAACATACCGGGAAAGAAGGCGAATGCCTCAACGATCGACCGGCAGGAGTTCTAGAAACTGGCGGAACCGAGCGGAGTCTATTTGATCGTGGAGAAATTCACCTCCCAGCTCATGGCGTCGCCCATGGGCGGAAAGAGGGTAATCTTGGTGGGGGCCTTGGGGTCGAAGGATCCGTACGCGAAGGACGCCGCGACTTTGCCCCGATAGGCCGGCCCCTTGTCATTTTTCTTGGCCTTGTCCGGCTTGGCAACCTCGCCTTTGATCATCTTGCCGCCCTGTTCAAGCGTCGCGCTGGAGCCTTCGGCAAAATCCGAAGTGTCGCCGCAAAAATCAAACACGATCTTCAGGCGTTTCGATTCCGCCGTTTTCTTGATCGCCTCATCAACC
>SCTG01000100.1 GCA_004298335.1 Nitrospirota bacterium | reverse complement strand
GTCCCAGACCCACAGGCCACAGGCCAGACCGAGAACCCAGGACAGAACGACGTGCGTAGGCCCGCGATGCACGATATACCGGCGCCCGGCGCCTTTTTTCTTCGCTGACTTCCCGCCATCTTCTCCATCGTCCGCTTTCCTTTTGCGGTTGCCCTTTGCTGGCGTTGAGGCTCCCTTGTGCAGCACGTACCCGCCTATTGCTTTCGCCCAGGCCCACTCGAGCCAATCGGGCGCGGTCGAGCCGAGGACGGCCACCGGCACGAGGACCGGATTGTTGGCGCTCACTGAAAATTGAGCACTTTTAGGCGGTTCTGCTCATTGAAAATTGACCAGGTAATTAACCTCTCCTGCCCATTTTTTACGCAGGAGCTTTCACGAGGTGATTACCATGGCCTTGTTTGGAAAGATTCGCCGGACGCACTTCCGGGGCGGGCTCTCGATCAGCGAGATCGCCCGAAGAACCAGCCTGTCGCGGAACACGATCAAGCGCTGGCTGGCCGCCGAGGGTGGCACCGAGCCCAAGTACCAACGGGCACCCCAAGATACGAAGCTGACGCCCTTCGAGGCGTCCTTGCGGCAATGGCTGGAGACCGACCGGCATCGGCCCCAGCGCGAGCGGCGGACCGCTCTGGCCCTGTTCGGCGAGTTGCAGAAGCTGGGCTATGCCGGTAGCTATCCCCGGGTCAGCGCCTTCGTGCGGGAGTGGCGAGACGCCAAACCCGACCGGGGCTTGGCGGCGGCCTTCGCCCCGCTGCGGTTTGCCCTGGGGGAAGCCTTCCAGTTCGGCTGGAGCGAGGAGCCCTTCGTCATCGGCGGCATCCATCGGCGCCTGCAAGTGGCGCATATCAAGCTCTGCGCCAGCCGGGCGTTTCTCCTGGCGGCCTATTTCTCCCGGGGTCAGGAGATGCTCTTCGATGCCCACACGAGGGGATTCACCGTGTTTGGCGGGGTGCCGCGGCGCGGCATTTACGACAACATGGAGACGGCGGTGGACCGGGTCCTTAAAGGCAAGGCACGGATCGTCAACAGCCGCTTCAGCGCCCCCACCGCGCACTACCTGTCCGATCCCGAGCTCTGCAACGTGGCGGCGGGCTGGGAGAAAGGCCGGGTTGAGAAGAACGTCCAGGACAGCCGTCGCCGGCTGTGGGACGGGGCCCGGCAGCACCGCTTCGGGACCTTGGAGGAACTCAACCGGTGGCTGGAGCGGCGTTGCCGGGAACTCTGGTCCGAAGTGGATCACCCGGACCGCCGGGGGATCACCGTGGCCGAAGCCTTCGCACTGGAGCAGCCTTACCTGATGCCCATGCCGACCCCGTTCGACGGTTACGTGGAATGGGTGGCGCGGGTGTCCAGCACCTGCCTGGTCGCGGTCCACCGCAATCGCTACTCGGTGCCCTGTGCCCTGGCCAACCAGAAGGCCAGCGTGCGGCTCTATGCCTCCCGCATCGAAGCCTACGCCGATGACGCTCTGGCGGCCCGGCACGACCGGCTTTTTGACCGGGATCAGGTCCAGTACGACTGGCGGCATTACCTGCCCTTGCTGGAGCGCAAGCCCGGCGCGCCGCGCAACGGCGCTCCCTTCGCCGACCTGCCGGAATCGCTGCAACGGTTGAAAGCCGCCTTGCTGCGCCGGCCCGGCGGCGATCGGATCATGGTCCAAGTGCTGGCCTGCGTCCCGACCTTCGGGCTTGAGGCCGCGCAGGTGGCGGCGGACCTGGTTCTGGAGTCCGGCCCGCCGGGCCTGGAGCACGTCCGCAACGCACTGTCCCGCCTGAATGAGCCGGCACCCCTCGCGACGGTCGGGACCGTCCTGGCGCTCCGCGAAGAGCCGCGAGCCGATGCCGGCCGCTACGATCGCCTACAGGCGGTGGAGGCGGGCGATGAATGACATCGTCAGCGCCTTCAAACGGCTCAAGCTCTACGGGATGGCCCAGGGCTGGGCGGAACTGGCTGCCGAAGGGTTCGCGAACCTGGAGGAGTGTGCGGGGGTGATCCGGTTGCTGCTGGAGGCCGAAACCACCGGCCGGGCGGTCCGCTCGGTGCACTACCAGATGAAGGCGGCCCGGTTCCCGGTCCACCGTGATCTGGCCGGCTTCGACTTCGCCGAGGCCAAGGTGGATCGCACGCTGATTGAGCAACTCAGCGAACTCCGCTTCACCGACACCGCCCAGAACGTAGTCCTGGTCGGCGGCACGGGCACCGGGAAAAGCCATCTGGCGGCCGCCCTCGGAGTCAAAGCCATCACCGGGTACAACAAGCGGGTGCGCTTCTTCTCCACCGTCGACCTGGCCAACACCCTGGAACTGGAGGAGGCCGCCGGCGAGCACGGCCGCATGGCTTACACGCTGCTGCACGTCGACTTGGTGATCCTCGATGAACTGGGTTACCTGCCATTCTCCCAGGCCGGCGGGGCCTTGCCGTTCCATCTGCTGTCCAAGCTTTACGAGCGGACCAGCGTCATCATCACCACCAACCTCAGCTTCGCCGAATGGCCGAACGTATTCGGGGGCGCCAAAATGACGACCGCCTTGCTGGACCGCCTCACCCACCATTGCCATATCGTCGAAACCGGCAATGACTCTTACCGGTTCCGGCAGAGCAGCCAGACCGCCAAGGCCCGTATCCAATCCCGCGAGAAGAGCAGGCGAGGCAGCGATCCGGAACACCCTGAGCCCCCGGACAGCGAATGAACCTCCCTCGGTTCACTCCCTTTCCCGTACACTTATCCACCGCCCGGCCGGGAGGCCGGGCTGTTCACCCCTGGTCAAAATTCAACGTAAATCGCTGCTCAATTTTCGCCGAGCGCCGACA
>SCTG01000099.1 GCA_004298335.1 Nitrospirota bacterium | reverse complement strand
CCGCCCAGCTCCGAGAACTCACGGATTTCCTCCAACAGCGCCGGCAGTTCGCGGCGTGTCGCGTCCTGCAGCAGCAAGGAGCGCCCGGCGTATTCCCGTCCGCTCATCATTCGATTGCCCAGCCAGCCCGGCTCCAGAAGACAGGCGGTACGGCCCCTCCGGTGGACCGTTCCCGCCGTCGGATGGTAGATGCCGCCCAGCACTCTCAACAACGTGCTCTTGCCCGCGCCATTACGCCCGAGAATGCCCACGATCCGGCCTTTCGGCACCGTCAGGTCGACGCCGTCAAGCACCCGCACGCTCCGGCCGTTGACCGGAAAGGAGAGCCTCACGCCTGAGCAGGACACGGCCGCAATCTCCCCGGCGCGCGACAGCGGACGTTCCGCACGGCCCCTCATCAGATCGTCATATAACTGCTCGTACCGCTCCGCACAGGCGTCGGCGCCGTGCCATTTAAGCGCGTAGGCGCGGCTGGCTTTTCCGATCGCCTCGCGTTTGCCGGCATTCAGCAGGAGCTCTTTCAGCACCTGATACACGGTTCGTTCGGTGGCGGAGACAAGCGGCAGTTCGCTCATGCACGAGAGCCGGTGCTCAGGTCCCGGCTCACTCGGATTGATGTAGCAGACGGTCGGCTTCCCGAGCATCATGCCTTCACGCGCCGTCGCGCCGTACCTTCCATAGTTGAGCTGGTCAACGATGACATCGCACTGGACTTGCAAAAAGCGCACCTCGGTGCTTTTCATCCCCGTGACGAACACCAGACGGACCGGAATCCCTTCGGCCTGCAGCCGCTCGATGGCGGCCCGCACGGCGCCCGTGCCCTTGATGTTCCGGCCGTTTTGCGTTCGCGCATCCATGTTTCCGAAAGCATGATAGACGAGCAGTTCCCCGGGCTTGCGCGCAATCCTGAACCGTGACGGGACCGGAAGATCCGGACGCCAAAAGGACGGGTCCAGGCACATGCTCGCCGGTTCCCGGACAGTCTTGGCGCCGGCCTGATAATCCAGCGCCGGGGATGCTTCCGTGAAAATCACATCGCAGAATCGTTCGACCTTTCGCCCCCACGCGAGGTTCCTCTCATCACTGCACACGGACGGCTCATGTTGCCAGGCGCACTTGTCGCAGACGCTTTCGCCGCCGTCGAGCCGAGACCATTGCGCCACGGACGATTGCGCCACCCCGCTGTTGCATCCGTTGATCGTGTACGCGATCTTATGTCCCAGCGTTTTCCACTCCACAATGTCCGGCGGCTCCTCGCTCGCGCAGTAATGCGGGAAAAAAGACATGTGCCCGTCGCCGGAAAAATGCAGCAGATCGAATCGCCTCTTGGCCTGCTCGAAGAATTCTTCCATATTGTAGACGTACTGCGACCCCAGGGGAGAAAACACATTCACGTCTTCCCCATGATAATAATTGGAGTGCGGGCCGTCTGGCGCTTCCAGGCTGACCGTGATGGCGTCCCAGCCCCGGCGCCGCAGCGCCCGCGCCAGATAGTAAAAGTGGTAGTAGTTGTTGTGGAGAAACACCACGCTGCGGCGCGTTCCCCGAGACCGCCACCCCTGGCGGACAACGGAGGCAAGCGCAGGCCGGACGGAGGCGGCCCGCCAGCGCAACGAACGGACAAACATGACGGCGCGGGGAATGTGCCTGAACACAAGGTCCTGGGCGACACGGTGGGCGGCCGGCATTCGTTTTTTGAGCGCTGGCGGAAACTTCATCATCCGCGAGCCCCCGTGGTCAGTACGGAGGCCCCGACCAAAGCCCGGGCCTGTTCGAACCCGCAGTTCATCAAAACATCGATGATGGACAAGCCCGGCAGGAATGGCCCCGAATTGATTTGTTGATACACCGGGTGCCGGAAGTCTTGGTAGCGGAGCCGCACATCGGCTGCCGTGAATTTGTCGTCCTGTTGGTAGCCACCCGCCCCTCCTCCGCAGAGGTACGCCGTGCCGCCCACCGCCTTCACCATCGCCACCAACAAGTCGGTCGAGTTTCCCTCAACATTGAGGCTGCTGCCCGAGACGAGTTTCGCCGAACTTAGCCCCAGCGCCTCCACGAGAGTCCGGATGACCGTGAGATTGAACTCGGCAAGGTTATCGGTTGGATTGGCCAGAGCGTCCGACAGAAACTCGAACACGGCCTTGAAATGGGGCGCACGGCCGTAGGCGCCCTGGATGGCATTCAACACGCGCGGCCGCCAGGGCAGCCCGTTGTTGATGTGCATGTCACGGACGGACCGGACGCCGTGGTAAGAGCGTACGATCGGCATGGTCAGCCAAGCCGGCCGGCCATTGTCCATGATGCGCACGCGGTTCATCCATGTTCCGCCTGTCTTCGGGAATTGGACGTTTTCCAGCATGATAAAGACATCCGATCGGGCGATCTTATTGAAGTACCCGAGCCAGGGGAAAAAATTAGGCTGGTGGATGGCGACCAGGCAATCGTCCTTCGGAGGGGTGCTTGCCAGGCAGCTCGCGTGCGCCATCCTTAGGCTCCCCTTTCCGTTGTCCGCAACATTGCCAGATAGTGGCGCCGCATCAGTTCGACCTCGGAGAGCGGCATGAAATAATCGATGGTTATTTTCTTTCCCTCCTGGTCATAGAAGTG
>SCTG01000098.1 GCA_004298335.1 Nitrospirota bacterium | reverse complement strand
CCCTATATCAAGATCTCCGCCGGTGGCGGCAAGGGCCGTGCCACCAGCGCTCCGGGGGTCGTCTGCTTAACAGCGGCGTTAGGCGGCCCTGAGCCAAGCTGGCAGCACATCTTGAGCCCAAGCCCGTAGTCGCTGCAGCTCCGCGCGCGTGGGCACGTCACAAATGGTCGTTCCGTGTCCTGCGATGTCCTTCGCGGTCCGTGCCCCGAGCGCATACGATCACACCCTTCCCGAGCGTCATCTCTGGTATCCTGCTGCGTCATCACCGCGTCATGTGTCTCCCTGCCTGTCCTCGTGCGTCATCACCGCGTCATGCATGGCGCTGGCTAACGGCCTTCGCCTGCCTTCTTCGCGACAACCTTGCCGGTTTCGTGGTCGACCGCCGGAAGAGAAACCAGGTGCTCCCCACGAGCGTCGTGCAGCAGCTCGAGCGCGCCTCGGAGTGCGGTGACCCCGCGCAGGGCCACGCGACGATAGGTTGCTCCGCGTGCGGATTTACCAAGGACGTAGCGCTGTCGTGCAAGGGACGTATCTGCCCGCATTGCCTCACACGTCGCATGCGGGAGCGCGCCACCCACCTGGTGGAGAACATCTTCGGTTCTACTCCGGTGCGGCATTTTGTCGGGTCATTTCCTCCACAATTGAAGTCCAACATTGGGTTCGACCGCGGCCTGTTGACTGGCTCGCTGGGCTGCTTCGTTGAGGCGATTTCCCACTGGCAGCGTTCGAAGGCCGTGGAGCTGCTCGGGCTCTCATCGGATGCCATGGTGTACACCGGCATGGCCTCTACGCAGCATCGATGGTCCAGCACCCTGGTAACCAACTTCCACTTTCACTTCATCGTCCCCGACGGTGTCTACGTGCAGCGCACGCCGGATGGGCCCGTGGAGTTCATCACACTGCCTGCTCCCACACGTGATGAACTGGCAGGAATTGCTGCTCACGCCTGTCGCCTCGTTTGCGAGCTCCTGGCGCGTCGTGGATTCTGGCAGCAGAGCGTGGAAGGCACCTCCGCGGACAGGGTGCGGGGGCACCTGACCTACGGAACCCCAAGGTGGATCACGTTCTTTGGCGCGGCCGCAGACTCCCCCGACTTCGAGGTCGATGACGCGGCAGACGGCAATCGCGCGTATCCCTTCACCATATACGCCGGGAAGCGCATCCAGGACCGGGTCCACCTGGAGAACCTAGCCCTATACATCATGTCGCCGCCGTTCACCGATGACCAGGTTTCGATAGATATCGATGGGAATGTGAAGTTCCGTCCCAAACGATCGTGGCACGAAGAATGCAGCGAAATCACGATGACCCCCTATGCCTTCCTCGACAGGGTCGCGCCCCTGATTGCACCAGCGCGGTGGAACGCCAACAGATACCACGGCGTCTTCGCGTCCAACGCCCGTCTCCGGAAACAGGTCGTTGCCCTGCGAAACGAGATCGCCCGACCCAACCCGTTGCAGGGCAAGCCCGCGAATCAGCCTCTCACCCTGAGCGAGCAGCGCATGCTGCTGCGCGTCCGTTCGCAGGAAGCAGAGCTCCCGCTGTGTCCAAGGTGCCAGACGCCGCTGGAGCTCATTGAATTGGTCACCCCCAGGTTCCACTACAAGAACCCCCGCTGGCTCCCGCCGGACACGCCGAGAGGACCGGCGGACGAGCCGGCGACACACGAAACATGGTTGGTTTCACCGTAAATTGTCGAGAGGAAGTGCCGATATACCCACCAGAATTTAATCCGGACGAGTTAACATCAACCTGATCCCCTCCGGGATGAAGTCCGGAGGACTCCGGTCGAAGGTTCACACGGTTGGCACGCCGCCTGCCGCCCGGCCGACAGATCCTCCCGCTTCGCGGGCCCCTCCGACGGCCGCGCGGCAAGCAGCGTGCCAACCTGATCAAGTCAAATTCTGAATCTGCGCGCTGTTCCCGAGCAGCCCCGCCTAGTCTCAAGGCTAATCCGGGGCGCCTGAAACTGACCTTTACAATGGCAATCGCCATCCGCGCTGCACGGTTGGCGCGCCGCCTGACCGGCCGGCCAGACGGATCCTCCCGCTTCGCGGGCCCCTCCGTCCGGCCGCGCGCGGCAGGCGTCGCACCAACCTGGCCCCATCACCACTATGTAGGTTCCCGGCCTGCATTCATCGGAGTCTGAAATGTTTCGCGAAAAGATACACAAAATGCAGATCCGGAAGCAATTAAACAGTGTATCGTGTCTTCGAACGGAATGCAGCAGGAAAGTGCAAGTGTGTCATTGACAAAGGCGCCAGCACGACGTGCGCGCGAACCGTACATCGCATTCGAACTCCGGCCGGACAGCACTGCCGCTGTTGATGGGCCATACACGGTTGCCGCGCCGCCCGCTGATCGCCCGGTCCGAAGGGGCCTCCCGCTCCTCGGGTCCCTCCGCCGGCCGGTCGGCAGGCCGCGCGCCAATCTGACTCATTCATGATCAGGATCCGCAGGCTGACTCCGAGCAGCCCCGCTTAGCCGCAAGGCTAACACGGGCCGCCTAACAAGCTGTTGAAGCAGAACTCCCTCCCTCCGCGCAGGTGGCACGGCCCTTGCCTTCGATCCCCTCGGATTCGATGTCCGTCGCGGTGGGGAAATCCCCCTATATCAAGATCTCCGCCGGTGGCGGCAAGGGCCGTGCCACCAGCGCTCCGGGGGTCGTCTGCTTAACAGCGGCGTTAGGCGGCCCTGAGCCAAGCTGGCAGCACATCTTGAGCCCA
>SCTG01000097.1 GCA_004298335.1 Nitrospirota bacterium | reverse complement strand
GCGGCGAGAGGGCGTTTTTCTTTGAGGTGAGGTGATAGGGGACGATGAGGGTATTGCGGCTCGCTTTGGCGCAGGTCAACACGACCGTCGGTGATCTTGGCGGGAATGCGGCGCTTGTGCTCCGCGGGGTTTCCGCGGCCCGTGAAGCAGGCGCCGACATTGTCGTGTTTCCCGAGCTGACATTGACAGGATACCCGCCGGAAGATCTTCTGCTGCGGCCCCAATTCATTGCCGACAACCTGGCCACGCTCGACCAGATTGTCCGGCACGTGAAGAAGGGGATTGCCGCCGTGGTGGGCTTTGTAGACCGCCGGGACGATGTGTACAACGCCGCGGCATTCATCAGTGGCGGACGGGTTGTGGCGACGCAGCATAAGACCTATCTGCCCAACTACGGGGTTTTCGATGAGAACCGTTATTTCCAGGCTGGCAACCGATCTTCCGTGGTGGTACTAAACGGCATCACGATCGGCTTCAACATCTGCGAGGATATCTGGTTTCCGGAAGGCCCGACACGTATTCAATCCCTGGTCGGGGATGCGGAAGTGATCATCAACATCAGCGCCTCGCCCTACCACCGTGGCAAACTCCGCTTTCGGGAGGAAATGCTGGCCACGCGCGCCATGGATAATCTGGCGGTGGTGGCGTATGCGAACCTGGTCGGAGGGCAGGACGAGCTGGTGTTTGACGGAAACAGCCTGGTGGTGGATCAGGGCGGCGGTATTGTCGCCCGTGGCCGGGCCTTTGAAGAGGATCTGGTGGTGGTCGATGTGGATGTCGATGCCGTGTCGCGCGCCCGCTTGCACGACACCCGCAGGAGGCGAGACCGGCGGCTTCTCGAACGGCGAGGCGTCGCCGTTGACAGGGTTGTCCTGTCCTCGCGCTACCGCCCTGCGCGCCGCAGCTTGGTGGTTCATGGAGGTATCCCTGCCGTCCCGTCTCCCCTGGAGGAAGTCTATCGGGCGCTGGTGCTGGGCATCAGCGACTATACCCGGAAAAACGGATTTGTGAAGGCCGTGCTGGGGCTGAGCGGGGGCATCGACTCGGCGCTGACCGCGGTCCTTGCCGTGGATGCACTGGGTGCGGACAATGTGGTCGGGGTGTTCATGCCGTCGCCCTACACGTCACCGGAGAGCCGGGAGGATGCCCAGGCCGTGGCTCACCGTCTCGGGATCAGGTTCCATAGCCTGCCGATCACGCGGGCTTTTCGTGCCTACACCTCGTTGATGGCACCTATTTTCAAGGGACGGCCTCAGGACGTGACCGAAGAAAACCTGCAGGCAAGAATTCGCGGGAATCTCCTGATGGCGCTGTCCAACAAATACGGGTGGCTTGTCCTGACGACAGGCAACAAGAGCGAAATGAGCGTCGGGTATGCCACGCTGTACGGCGACATGGCCGGCGGATTTGCTGCCATCAAGGACGTGCCGAAAACGCTCGTTTACGAGCTCGCTCGGTGGCGAAACGGGCGCGAGGCCGATCCGGTAATTCCCAAACGGGTCTTTGCCAGGCCGCCGACGGCTGAACTGCGCCCGAACCAGACCGACCAGGACTCCCTTCCTCCCTATGAGGTGCTGGATCCCATCATTCGGGGGTACGTCGAAGAGGATCAGGGGAAAGCCGACCTGCTGGCGGTTGGATTCGACCGGCGCACGGTCGAAAAAGTCATGGCGCTCGTGGACCACAGCGAGTACAAGCGTCGCCAGTCGCCGCCCGGCGTCAAGATCACGCACCGGGCATTGGGAAAAGATCGGCGGATGCCGATCACGAATCGCTATCGTAGTTACTGAACGTATGCCCGCACGATGCCGTGCGGGGAGACGATGAAGTCATGGGGCCGGCTACAGTCAATCATCGGTTTTGTATAGGCATAGGAGGCGACACGCTATGAAACCATTGGGATGGATCACAATTTCCTTGTTGTTTTTGATTCTCGCGGTATCGGGGACGGCGTCAGCCACGCCATCCACGACCTACTGGACTCCCGCCACGTCCGACATCCAGCCGTTCAACGTGTGGCATATCGGGGTGGACAATTATTTTCGGTTATCGCAGAATGCAACCGATACCAACAATCTTGCTCCAAGCAACACAAACGCTCCCGCCCGTCTCGATGGATTTCCGACCGATGTGGGTATCACCGTGGGTGTCCTGCCATTTGAAAAGATACAAATGGAAGTCGGAATCGATGGCCTGTTCCCTGCGACGCGCGTCAACCCTGCGATTCGCTCGATCGGCAACTCCCTGCTCGGTAATGCAAAGATTGGGACTCCCGAAGGGGCATTTTTCGGGAGTTGGTTCCCGGCCATCAACGTGGGTATCTTCAATGTGGGGACCAAGACTGAAATTACCAATATGAATATTGTGGATTTCATAATCGGGAAAACACTGGGAGACTTTGGCCGAATTCATGGCGGTGGCTATTACGCCAACCCCGGCTCGGCCCTGATGCACCAGAGTGGTTGCAAGAATGGGACGAGCAATGTCCAGTTTTCCTGCTCCAACCTTGTGAATAATGGTGGCCAGGGTGCTGGTGATACGGATCGGGGCAGAAATCAGAACAGTGGCGGCATGGTCGGCTATGATTATGGGTTCTGGAAAGTCAAGGACAAGGAAGGCAACGAATACAACAAGTGGATGTTCGCGGCTGACTATGCCAGCGGGAAGAATTTCATCGGCGGGGGTGGATTCGGCATGTACCACTTTTTCAACAAGGACATCAGCCTGCTGACGGGCCCGGTCTGGTTCAACGACCATGTCATCAATGGCGGCTGGAAGTGGACAGTGCAGTTGGACATCAATTTCTAGGGCCGCACCAATGGGCTGGTGCGATTGTGCGGAAAGCGCGATTGGGCTATGATGGCCCCGCTGGACGTGACTTGGTGTTCAGCGAGCCTCCTCAAAATGTGATGGCCCATCCGGCAGGCATAAGGACGACGGACGGCCTCGTCAGCCGGGAGTTTAAGGAAGGGAGCCGGCACTCATGAAAAAAATCGAGGCAATCATCAAGCCGTTCAAGCTTGAGGAAGTAAAGGATGCGCTGACGGAGTTGGGGGTCTATGGCATGACGGTCTCGGAAGTCCGCGGGTTCGGTCGTCAGAAGGGGCATAAAGAAGCCTACCGCGGCACCGAATACACGATCGAGTTCGTGCCCAAAACCAAGATCGAGGTTGTGGTGGCCGACGCGCTGGCCGACAAGGTGGTCGAAACGATCATCCGCACCGCCAAGACGGGGAGCATCGGAGACGGGAAAATTTTTGTGTCCACGCTTGAGGGGGTCGTGCGGATCAGGACTGGAGAGAGCGGAGACCGCGCGCTCTAACACGTATGGTGGGATCAGTGCTCAGCCGGGCGATCAGCAGCCAATGGACAAGGGAAACTCTCGATGTACGCCGGCAGGCGATCGCGGGGGCGCATGCCCGTGGTGCTACAGGAGTGGAGGTCGTGACCGCGTTGACCGACCTGGCGGATGACATCCTGCTGGACCTTTATCACGCAAACCTGGAACCCGCAGGGGGGGGCGATCCGACCGGTCTTGCGCTTGTGGCGCTCGGCGGCTATGGGCGTCGAGAACTGGCGCCGTATTCCGATATCGATCTCATGTTTCTCTATGGGCCCAGCCATTCGCAAAAAGCCGAGGCCCTGTCCACGGCGGTCCTGCACACACTCTGGGATCTTGGCTTTCAGGTCGGCCACAGCCTGCGGACCATTGCGGATTGCCTTGAAATGGGCCGGTCGGATTTGACCGTCCGCACGGCTTTGATGGAGGCACGGTGGCTGGCCGGTGATCGGGAGCTGTTCTCCACGTTCATGCAGACCTATCGAGGCGAAATTTCCGGAAAGGGCGTGCCGGCGTTTGTTGCCAAGAAATTTGAGGAACGGCGGCAGGAGTATAGCCGGTACGGTTCGACCAATTTTCTCCTCGAGCCGAATCTCAAAAAGGGAAGAGGCGGGCTGAGAGACCTGCATTTGCTCAAGTGGACGGCCTTGGCGCGGTACGGCACGTCGTCGTTCGAGGAGCTCACCGCCGGCGGATTGATGCGCGCCGGTGACGCCACGGCTCTCTGGGACGCCCAGGATTTTCTCTGGCGGGTCCGGAACGATCTGCATTTTTACGCGGTTCGCGCCCAGGATATTCTGACATTTGACGAACAAATCCGCATCGCCGGCCTGCGCGGGTTCAAAGACCTGCCGCATCTCTTGGCGGTCGAACAGTTCATGCAGCAGTATTACCGGCATTCGACGCGGATTTGCGACCTCACCGCGCGGTTTGTTTCGCAGGTGCGCCAGCGGACGGTCTGGCAGCGCGTTGCTGCATGGCTGCCGGTGCGGCGAATCGAACATGGCTTCGTTCTGATGCGGGATGAGGTCACCGTACCGCCTGATTTCCGTGCTGAAACATTGTCGGATGGCGGGCGCATCCTGCGGCTTTTTCATTTGGCCCAGATGCACGGTTTGAACGTGGCCGACGATCTCGTCCAGGAGCTCCCCGAACGCATTGCGGCTTTGCCTGATGGGACATTTCGAAGCGATGCCGCGAGGCGATGGCTCCTCTCCATTCTGTCGGGCCCCGGACGTGTTGCGGAGACGCTGACCGCGATGCACCGCGTCAGCCTGCTGGAACGACTGATCCCGGCGTTCGGAACGGTCCGGGGCCTCATGCAATTCAATGCCTATCACAAATACACGGTGGATCAGCACAGCCTGCTGGCCGTCGGCCAGGCTGAGGAACTCGGAACAGGAACGAGCCTTGTGGGCAGGGTCTATCGCGAGATCAGGCGCAAGGACCTCCTGCACCTGGCCGTGCTACTTCATGATGTGGGCAAGGGCCAGGAAGAGGATCACAGCCTGATTGGGGAACGGATTGCCCTGAAGGCGGCCGATCTCCTGGGTCTTGATGAGCACGAAACGCAGCTGCTGGTGTTTTTGGTTCGACACCATCTGGTGATGGCCAATACCGCATTCCGACGGGATTCCTCCGATGAAAAGGTCGTGCTGCGATTCGCCAGGCAGGTCGGCACTCCCGAGGCGCTGAAGATGTTGCTTGTGCTGACGGCGGCCGATATCTCGGCGGTCGGGCCGGGAGTCATGACTCCTTGGAAAGAGACGCTGCTGGGCGATCTTTTCCTGAAGACGCACAGGGAACTTGCAGGCGAAGAGGAAACCGAGACGGCTTATGAAGGAGGCGCCCGCGCCGAAACGATCCGCCAGGCCGCGCTGGCCCGGTTGGAGCCGCATTACCCTGCGTCATGGCTCACCCGGCAATTGGAGGCGTGGCCGGACCATTACCTCACCGCCATGCCGATCGAACGGCTTGTCATGCACCTGGAGTGGCTGGCCAAACTTGCCGATGCGCCGGTGCTGGTGGACGCACAATACGATCAGGCGCTCGGCACAAGCGACTACACGGTGTACACCAAGGATAGCCTGACGCCGGGCATTTTCTCCAAAATCGCCGGGGTCTTGGCGGCCAAGGGCGTGCAGATACTGGATGCCCAGATACTGACCCTTGCCGACGGGGTGGTTGTGGATGTGTTCCGCGTGATGGATGCAGATTGCCCCGAAGATGCTCGCGACCGCCGGTTCCGCGAGATCGGTGGCGCCATTGTCGGCGTTCTGGAAGGGCGCTATTCGGTGGAAGAACTTTTGCAGGAGGCCACTCGTTTCGGCCAGGCCCGCCAGGGGGTTCCCCTGCACGAACTGACGGTGGTCCAGGTGGACAATGATACTTCTGATCGCTACACGATCATCGACGTGTTCGCCGACGACCGTCAGGGCTTGCTCTACGTCATCGCCCGCGCGATCTTTGACCTTGGTCTGTCTGTCCATGCGGCGCGGATTTCGACCAAGCTGGACCAGGTGGTGGACGTCTTCTACGTCACGGACCGGACCGGCGGCAAGATTGTCGATCTCGGCCGGTGCAAGCTGATCAGTGAAGAGATGACGGCCCGGATAGAAGGGTTTTTAGGGAAGTCGCAGGCAATGCGCCAGATGGTTCAACGCGCTGGTTCTCTGCAGAAATTATAAGGCAGTAATCTTAAAGGAGGGGGTTATGACTGCGAAGGAAGTTCTTGAATTTGCAAAGAAAAATAAAGTTATGATGGTGGACTTCAAATTCGTTGATCTGCCCGGCACCTGGCAGCATTTCACGTTTCCGATCGAAGAATTGACGGACGCGGTCTTTACCGAAGGATCCGGCCTTGACGGTTCTTCGATCCGTGGCTGGCAGGCGATCAACAACAGCGACATGATGGCCGTCCCCGACACCACGACGGCGGTCATGGATCCCTTCACGGCTGTGCCCACGCTGAGCATGATCTGCAATGTCGTGGACCCCATCACCAGAGAAACGTATAGCCGGGACCCGCGGCACGTGGCCCAAAAGGCCGAGAAGCACCTCAAGTCCACCAAGGTCGGCGACGTTTCTTACTGGGGGCCGGAAGCCGAATTCTTCATCTTCGACTCTGCGCGCTTCGATCAGACGAGCAACAGCGGATACTACTTCATTGATTCGGAGGAGGGGATCTGGAACTCAGGACGGGAAGTCAACGTGGACCAAACGGGACCCAATCTGGGCCATAAGCCCCGGCACAAGGAGGGCTACTACCCCGTCGCGCCGGTGGACACGCAGATGGATATCCGAAGCGAAATGTGCCTCGAGATGCAGAAGATGGGCATCATGGTCGAAAAACAGCACCATGAAGTCGCGACGGCAGGCCAGGCAGAAATCGACCTGCGGTATGACACGCTTGTCAGCATGGCCGACAAGATGATGATGTACAAGTACATCGTCAAGAACGTCGCCCGCCGCCATGGCAAAACCGTGACCTTCATGCCCAAGCCGCTCTTCGGTGATAATGGTTCCGGCATGCATACCCACCAGAGCATCTGGAAGGAGGGAAAGCCGCTGTTCGCCGGCAAGGAGTACGCCGGGGTTTCGCAATTATGCCTCTGGTACATCGGCGGCATCCTCAAGCACGCGCCGGCCCTGGCGGCCATCACCAACCCGACGACGAATTCCTACAAACGACTCACGCCGGGTTTTGAGGCGCCGGTGAACCTGGCCTATTCCAGCCGCAACCGCAGCGCGGGCATTCGCATCCCGATGTACACCCCGAACCCGAAGGCCAAGCGCATCGAGGTTCGCTTTCCGGACCCGGCCACCAATCCGTACTATTCCTTCGCCGCCATGCTGATGGCCGGCCTGGACGGCATCGAGAACAAGATCGATCCGGGCCCGGCCATGGAGAAGGACCTGTACGATCTGGAGCCGCATGAAGCGGCCAAGATCAAAAAGATGCCGGGCAGCCTGGACGAATCACTCCGCAACCTGGAAAAAGATCATGCGTTTCTCTTGAAGGGCAATGTCTTCACGCAGGACGTGATCGAAACGTGGCTGAGCTACAAGCGGGATAAGGAAGTCGACACGGTGCGGATCCGTCCGCATCCCTATGAGTTCTTCCTCTATTACGATGTGTAAGCGGGGGGAATGGATACGTAAACGACAGTCGCGATAACGACACATAGAGCTTCCCGGAAACACAGCGTCGTGTTTCAAGGGGGCTGACGGGGTCAGAGCAGATCCTGGTTTGAGAATTTCTGGCAAGGGCGCCAGTCTGTACAGATTGGTGCCCTTTTTTTATTCGACCGAACAGGAGGAGGCAACGATGAGAGTTTTTCAACGATTCAGGCTCATCCCGTACGTGCTTGTCATGTTGAGCATGATCACGCTCGCGATTCCTGCCGTTATCGGCGGTCTCGCACTAGCCCAAACGGCGACGGAAACTCCACCGGCTGCCACAGCACCGGCGCCGGCAGCAGCCCCGCCTGCAGGGGCGCCTCCGGCTGCAGCTCCGGCCCCTCCGCCGAAACTCGATACCGGGGACACGGCTTGGGTGCTGACCTCCGCCGCATTGGTTCTGGCCATGACCGCCCCGGGGCTGGCCCTGTTCTACGGAGGGATGGTCCGGGAGAAGAATGCGTTGGGGACCATCATGCAGAGCTTCATCATCCTCTGCTTGATCAGCGTCCAGTGGGTGCTGTGGGGCTACAGCCTCTCGTTCGGGCCGGACCACGGGAACATCATTGGGGGGCTGGAATGGTTCGGCTTGAACGACGTGGCCATGGATAAAGCCGACACCGCCGGTTACGCGCCGACGGTCCCGCACCAGGCCTTCATGATCTTTCAGGCCATGTTCGCGGTGATCACCGTGGCGCTTATCACCGGCGCCTTCGCCGAACGCATGAAGTTCAGCAGCTTTCTGGTGTTTTCGCTTCTGTGGGCCACGTTCATCTATGACCCGCTGGCGCATTGGGTGTGGGGCGTGGGCGGGTGGATCAGAAATCTCGGCGCGCTGGATTTCGCCGGCGGCACCGTCGTCCATATCAGTTCCGGCGTGTCGGCTCTGGCCTGCGCCTTGGTATTGGGGAAGAGGAGAGGTTACGGGAAGGAACACATGGCCCCGCATAACCTTCCGATGACGGTATTGGGCGCCTCGATGCTCTGGTTCGGCTGGTTCGGGTTCAACGCCGGCAGCGCGCTCGGGGCGGGCCCCCTTGCAACCAGCGCGTTCGTGGTCACCAACACCGCCACGGCTGCCGCTGCGTTGGCATGGATGGTGGCCGAGTGGATCTATCGTGGAAAGCCGACCGTGCTGGGCGCCGCCAGCGGAGCCGTCGCCGGCCTGGTGGCCATTACGCCGGCGTCCGGGTTTGTGGGACCGATGTCGTCAATCGCGATCGGAGTGGGGGCGGGGGTTTTCTGCTACACCGCCGTCATTGTGAAGTCTCGCTTGGGATACGACGACTCTCTGGACGCGTTCGGCGTTCATGGGATCGGAGGCACGTGGGGCGCCCTGGCCACGGGTCTGTTCGCTTCAAAGGCGATCAATTCAGCCGGCGCCGACGGACTCTTTTTCGGGAATCCCGGCCAGGTGTGGATACAGTTCCTTGCGGTGCTGGCCTCGTGGGCCTTGGCGTTCTTCGGAACACTCGTGATTCTCAAAATCGTGGACTGGACGATGGGATTGCGCGTGAGCGACGAAGAAGAGCAGATCGGTTTGGACTTGAGCCAGCATGAGGAACGCGCCTACTCCAAGAACTGATCGCGTGAGGCAAAAGGAGACCCACAATGAAAAAAATTGAGGCAATCATCAAGCCGTTCAAGCTCGAGGAAGTGAAGGATGCCCTGACCGAGGTCGGGATCTACGGCATGACCGTCACCGAGGTCAGGGGCTATGGCCGGCAAAAAGGGCAGAAGGAGTCCTATCGCGGCGCCGAGTACACGGTCGAGTTCGTGCCGAAAACAAAAATTGAGGTTGTCATCGCCGATAACCTCGTAGAGAAAGTCGTGGAGACGATTTTGCGAACAGCCAAGACCGGCAGCATCGGCGACGGAAAGATCTTCGTGACGGTTTTGGGGGATGCCGTCCGGATTCGGACAGGGGAAACCGGAGAGCGCGCGCTCTAGAGAAAGACCGAAGCGGTGCGCCTAGGAGGAGGAACCGATGACTATGCCCCAACACCAGGGAAACTCGCCGGAAGGACGCATGGCCGATGTGGTCGAACGCGCCGTCCTGCACGGCATCTTCGAAGGTCAGGAAAGAAACCGGCGGGAGTTTTTCAAGCTGGTCGGCGGCGCCACGGCGCTGGCGATCATCGAGGAGATCCTGCCGCTGTCGCGCGTGCAGGCGTGGGCGGTGGACGCCGCGGGCAAGCCCGAGAAGACCGATCTGAAAGTCGGCTTCATTCCGATCACCTGCGCCACGCCGTTGATCATGGCCGAACCGCTGGGCTTCTACAAAAAATACGGCCTCAACGTGGAGGTCCTCAAGGCCTCGGGCTGGGCGATGATCCGGGATTTCGCCCTGAACAAACAGACCGACGCGACGCACATGCTCACGCCCATGCCGTTGGCCATTTCGATGGGAGTCGGATCGCAATCGGCTCCGTTCCTGATGCCGGCCGTTGAAAACATCAACGGCCAGGCGATTACCCTGCATATCAAGCACAAGGGGGTGAAGACCGCCCAGGAGATGAAGGGGTTCCGGTTTGCCGTGCCGTTCGATTACTCGATGCACAACTTCCTGTTGCGGTACTTTCTGGCGGAAGGCGGCGTCGACCCGGACAAGGACGTGCAGATCCGTGTGCTGCCGCCCCCGGAGATGGTGGCGAATCTGCGCGCCGATAACCTGGACGGTTATCTCGGTCCGGACCCCTTTAATCAGCGCGCCGTCTTTGAAGGCTTCGGGTTCATCTACATGCTCTCGAAAGACATCTGGGACGGGCATCCCTGTTGCGCCTTCTCGTGCTCCAAGGAATTTGCGACTAACCATCCGAACAGCTTCAAGGCGCTGCTGAAGGCCGTCATTGACGCGACTGAGCACGCCGCGGATAAATCGAACCGGAAGGCCATCGCCAAGGCGATCGCGCCCAAGAACTATCTCAACCAGCCGGAAGAAGTGCTGGAGCAGATTTTGACAGGCGAGTTCCCGGACGGGCTCGGCAATATACGCAAAGTGCCGGACCGGATCGACTTTGATCCGTTCCCCTGGCATTCGATGGCGATCTGGATTCTCACGCAGATGAAACGGTGGGGCTACGTCAAGGGCGACGTAAAC
This sequence comes from Nitrospirota bacterium, assembly GCA_004298335.1. Classification (GTDB taxonomy): domain Bacteria; phylum Nitrospirota; class Nitrospiria; order Nitrospirales; family NS-4; genus SCTG01. The sequence goes on along the minus strand of SCTG01000097.1, from coordinate 19,951 downwards.
TACAAAAAGATCGCCGAAGAGGTGTATCTCACCTCGAGCTGCCGGGAAGTCATGCAGGCGATGGGGCACAAGCCGCCCAAGGACAATCTTAAAAAACATAAGTTTGCGGATGGGAAGGTCTTCGATCCGGAGAAACCGGAGGAGTACATCAAGAGCTTCGCCATCCGGCGGGTGTAGGAGAGCCGCGCTATGAATGGATCAACCACGATGGCCAGCGACACATTCCGCATCGCCGTGCTCTCTTCGACGTTGCTTCTGGGGGCGTTGGGCGTGTGGCAGCTGGCGTCCACACCGTCTGTGGGAGGGCGGACGCAGGGGCTGCCGGGGCCGGTCGCTGTCGCCAAGGTGACCTGGGAGATGCTGTCCGAGCCCTTCTACGACCGGGGCCCGAACGACAAGGGCATCGGTCTGCAGGTGCTCTCCAGCCTGGGCCGAGTGGCGATCGGTTACGGGGCGGCCTCGGTGGTCGCCATTTTCACTGGCGTGGTGCTGGGGCTCAACCCCATCCTTCTGAAAGCGGCGAATCCGTATATCCAGATACTCAAGCCGATCTCGCCGCTGGCCTGGATGCCGTTGTTTCTCTACACCATCAGGGATTCGACGGGCGCGATGATCCTGGTCATTTTCATGTCCACGCTCTGGCCCACATTGGCCAACACGGCCTTCGGAGTCAGTTCGATCAAGCGCGACTATCTCAACGTCGCGGCGCTGCTGCAATTGTCCTGGTGGGGGACGTTTTTCAAGGTGATCCTGCCGGCGGCCGCACCGACGATCGTGGCCGGGCTGCGCATTTCCATCGGCAGCGCCTGGATTGCAGTGGTGGCGGCCGAAATGCTGGTGGGGGGGACGGGCATTGGGTACTTCGTCTGGAACGAGTGGAATAATCTGTCGCTCACCCGCGTCATCTTTGCCATTCTGGTAATCGGTGTGGTGGGATTGATCCTGGACCTGGGATTCAATCGCCTGGCCAAAGCCATGGCCTATACGGAATAGGAGACCCATGGGAGCTTTTCTCGAAATCTCGAACGCCACCAAATATTTCCCCGATCCCTCCGGCGGGGGGATGCAGTGTATCTTCAAGGACATTTATTTCGAGATCGAACGGGGAACCTTTGTGACGGTCGTCGGACATTCCGGCTGCGGCAAGAGCACGTTACTGAACATCATCGCCGGATTGGAGCGCGCATCGTCGGGAGGCGTCATTCTGGACGGCAAGGAAATCGACGCGCCGGGGCTGGACCGGATGGTCGTGTTCCAGAACTTCGCGCTGATGCCCTGGATGTCGGTGTACGAAAACGTCAGGGTCGCGGTGAAAGCGGCGCACCCTCAATGGAGCGCGGTGGAGGTTAACGACCACGTGGCCAAGTACATCGAAATGGTGGGGCTCACCGGCGCGGAGTCCAAACGGCCGGCCATGTTGTCCGGCGGCATGCGGCAGCGCGTGGGACTGGCCCGCGCCTTTTCAGTCGAGCCCAAGGTGCTGCTGCTCGACGAGCCGTTTGCGCAGATTGACGCCCTGACCCGCGGCGTGATTCAGGAGGAGCTGGTCAGCATCTGGATGCGGACCAAGAACACCGTGTTCATGGTGACGCACGACGTGGATGAGGCCATCCTGCTGTCCGATAAAATCGTGCTGATGACCCGAGGCCCTGAAGCGGAAATTGCCGAGGTGGTGGACATCAACATTCCCAGGCCGCGCGGCCGTACCACGGTGATTGAGCATCCCCACTACTACAAGATCAGAAACCACATCATTCATTTTTTGGTGGAACGATCCCATCAGAAGAGCCGGCCGGCCTAAGGCGCACAACGCAAGGAGGGAACGCATGGATCGAGCAGAGGCATTGGCGATCATCAAGAGCAAGCGTCAGGAGAAAAAGATGACCTTTCAGGCGCTCGGAAAGGCGGTCGGCCGGAATCCGGTGTATGTCGCCGCCGCGCTCAACGGCCAGCAACGCCTGGGGCCTGAGGAAGCGGGGAAGCTGGCGAAGGCGCTGGGCCTGGCGTCGGGCGTGGCCGAGGCTGTGTCGGCATTCCCGATTCGGACCGACTTCCCGATTACGACGGACCCGTTCAAGTATCGCCTTATGGAAATTGTCGGAGTCTACGGAGACTCGCTGCGGGACATGGCCAACGAGATGTTCGGCGACGGGATCATGAGCGCCATCGACTTTACGCTGGACATGGAGAAGGTGACGGGTTCGCAGGGCGAGGCGCGGGTCAAGATCACGTTGAACGGCAAGTGGCTCCCGTACAAGGAGTTCTAGAGACGCGCAGCAATGAAAAAGATTGAAGCGGTCATCAGACCATTCAAGCTCGACGAGATCAAAGACGCGCTGATTGAAATGGGCGTGTACGGCATGACGGTGTCGGAGGTCCGGGGGTTCGGGCGCCAGAAAGGACACAAGGAGTCCTATCGCGGCGCCGAGTACACGCTGGATTTCATACCCAAGACAGAGATCAAGGTGATTGTTTCCGATGCGCTCAAGGACAGGGTTGTGGAAACGATCATACGGATCACCCGGACCGGCAGCACGGGGGACGGCAAGATTTTTGTGAGCAGTCTGGATGAAGTCATCCGGATCCGAACCGGCGAGGAGGGGGAACAGGCGTTGTAACAGGAAAGACGCAGCGGACTCACATCCGAAGTCGTTTCCTCCAGAGCTGTGGGCTCACCGCCGTGCCCACCGCGAGGGAATAGAGGAGGCAGGGTCGAAGGAGACCTGCACGCGCAAGCGAGTGGCAAGGGCGCCAATCCATCGTGGATTGGCGCCCTTTTTGTTTGGCTTTCGAAAAACTAAGGAGAACATGATGTACAACACGGATGTACAACGAATGGTCGAGACGTCGGCCCAAAAGGTTGCGTATCTTGAAGGGGCGCCGCTTGGATATGCCATTTTGGCGGCTCTCGCAGGAGTGTATCTTGGATTCGGCATCACGCTGATCTTCAGTGTCGGTGCGCCGTTTGCGGCGGAAGGATCGGCGGCGCTGAAGCTGGTGATGGGCGTGTCGTTCGGCATCGCGCTCACGCTGGTGATCTTCGCCGGGTCCGAGCTGTTCACCGGGAACAACATGGTCGGGGTCATCGGCGCGCTGGCCGGGCGCATTACCTGGAGCCAGGTCGGGACGCTGTTCGCATGGTCATTGGTCGGCAATCTGGTCGGATCGCTTGCGGTGGCTTGGATGGTCGTGCAATCCGGGGTGGTGTCGGCCGCTCCGCAGGCGGCGCTGCTCCAGAAAGTAGCCGGGCTCAAGATGTCGCTGCCGGCCTGGGAATTATTCCTGCGCGGCATCCTCTGCAACTGGCTGGTCTGTCTGGCGGTGTGGACCGCAAGCCGCACCACGAGCGATACCGCCAAAATCTTCCTGATTTTCTGGTGCCTGTTCGCGTTCATCGGAAGCGGGTTCGAGCACAGTATCGCCAACCAGTCTCTTTTGGGGCTGGCGCTCTTTCTCCCGCACGAAGCGGGAGTGTCCTGGGCGGGGTTCGCCTGGAACCAGACTTGGGTGGTCCTGGGCAACGTCGTCGGGGGCGGGGTCTTCGTCGGCGGCTTCTACTGGCTCGCCAGTCCCGTGAGGCGGGTGGATGTGCCCGAGATGATCGTGACGGGGAAGGTGCCGGTATTGATCGAGCGGGAGCAAATGCCATGAACAAGATCGAAGCGTTGAAAGCGGAGCGGGATGGGCTCGATGTCCGGGAATCCATCGCGCGCTATGCACGGGAAGGATGGGAATCGATCACGGAGGACGATGTCCAGCGGCTCAAGTGGTGCGGGATCTTTCTTCGGAATCCTACGCCGGGGCACTTCATGATCCGGGTCCGCGTTCCCAATGGGCACACGTCGTCGTATCAGGTCAGGGCGTTGGCTGCGCTTGCCAAGTCGTACGGGAACGGGCTGATCGACTTGACGACACGGCAGCAGGTCCAGCTGCGCCACATCCGGATCGAGTCGGTGCCGGCTGTCTTTGAGCAACTGGAGGCTGTAGGCCTGACCTCGATGCAGACCGGTATGGACAACGTGCGCAATGTCATGGGCTGCCCGGTGGCCGGGTTGAACCCGGAAGAGATCCTGGATGCGACGCCTCTCGTCAAAGCCTTCACGGATCATCTCGTCGGCAACCGGGCGTTCACCAACCTGCCTCGAAAGTTCAACGTGGCCATTTCCGGATGCATGGATAACTGCCTGCACATGGAGACCCAGGACCTGGCGTTGGTGCCGGCGGTCCATGAAGACGGCGGCGCCAAACAGCCCGGGTTCAACGTGTTGGCCGGCGGCAAGCTGGGCTCGGGCGGCTATCGCATCGCCACTCCGCTGGATGTGTTCGTCCGGCCGGACGAGGTGGTGGAGGTTTGTGCGGGCATCGTGCTGCTCTATCGTGACCATGGAAGCCGCGATCTGCGCACGCAAAACCGGCTGGCGTTCCTGCTTGATGAGTGGGGTGAGGAGAAATTCCGCGCGGAACTGGAGACGCGGCTCGGGCGTGTGCTGACCCCGGCCGGAGCCGACGCGCGAAAGCCCGTGAAAAACGACCACGCCGGGATTTTCCGGCAGAAACAGCCCGGCTTGAACTATGTCGGTCTGAAAGTGGCGGTCGGTCGGATCACGACGGAATCATTGTTGGGCGTGGCGGCGCTCGCCGAGCGCTATGGAACGGGAGAGATCCGGATCAGTCCGGCCCAGGCGCTTATCGTTCCGAATGTTCCGGACAAGCGGCTCACGGTCCTGCTCGACGAGCCGTTGCTTCGGGAGCTGCCCTACAACGCGTCGGAAGTCTTCAAGGGACTCGTCAGTTGCGTCGGCAACGATTATTGCAACTTGGCCGTGATCGAGACGAAGTCTCGCGCGATGGACGTCGCGAAGCGCCTGGACGGCACGTTGCAAGGCGTGAAACCCCTCACCATGCACTGGTCGGGGTGCCCGGCCGGCTGTGGGAATCATCTGGTGGCGGACATCGGGCTGCTGGGGAAAAAAGCAAAAGTCGACGGGCGGGTGGTGGACGCGGTGGACATCTATGTCGGCGGGCGTTCGGGGCCGGATCCCAAGCTCGCGGTGAAGATTATGGAGGATGTGCCCTGCGAAAAGCTGGCGTCGGTGCTGGAAGGGCTCGTGCCCTACCATTCCCGTGATAAGTTGCACAGGGTTGGGAGAGGCAAGGCGGCGGCGAAGTCGCAGTCTCCACAGGCGGTGCGGCTTGCCCTTTCCCCGCAAACCGCGACGTGAAACGTGCGCATTCCAATCGGCAACGGGGCAAGGTACAATGCGACCCGTGCCGCAACTCGCGCTTCTGCTGACGACGTTCATCTGGGCGGCCACGTTCCCGGCCACGAAGCTAGCCTTGGAGCAGGTCCTGCCGTTTTCATTTTTGTTCCTCCGGTTTCTGCTGGGCACGATCGCCGTGGGCGTCGTGCTGGCGGGTTTCCGGCAGGCACTCAAAGGGGATGCGGCCACCCTGCGCATGGCTGCGATCGCATCGGCGTTCCTGTTCGTCGGGTATGCCGCGCAAACCGTCGGCCTGCGCTACACGACTGCCTCCAACTCGGCGTTTATCACGGCGCTCTATGTCGTGCTGGTCCCGCTGTTCCTCAGGCGGTTCGACGCCAGGCTCTGGAGCGCGTTGGCGTTGGCGGTCGCCGGCCTGTGGCTGCTGATCCGCCCTTCAGCCGGGATACAGGAGGGGGACCTCTATACGCTGGCGGGCGCGGTGGCGTTTGCCCTGCACATTATCGCCGTGGAGGCCTATACCTGGCGCAGCGACATCGCCTCGTTTTCCGCCTGGCAGTTGGTGATGGTCACCGGCGTGCTGGCAGGCCCGGCGGTTGCGGAGGGCTTCCGCCCGGAGGCGATTACGTTCACGCCCACCCTGCTCTGGGCGCTCGTCATTTCGGGAGTCGGGGCCACCGCCCTTGCGTTCTTCGTCCAGGTGTGGGCGCAACGGCATGTGCCGGCCCAGCGTGTGGCGCTCATCTTTGCGTTTGAACCTGCGCTCGCGGCCTGGCTGGCCTGGCTGGTGCTGGGCGAGCAGTTGGATGCCGCCGGGTGGATGGGGAGCGGGCTCGTTACCGCCGGCGTGCTGGTCGGCGCGACTGCCTCGGCGCCCCGCCACCATGACCCGTTGCAGCCGTAGCGCCTAGACGCACTCGATCTCCTTTGATGACACCCGGACGTAGGGGTCGGAGCAGGCCTTCTTGCCCTTGACGACGACCTCCCAGCCTTTCAGAAAGTCATCGTCTCCTGCGACCTTGACGGCAGCCCAACCGGCTCCTACGAGACCCAGCAAAAACCCAAGCGCCAACCCTAAGGCGAACTGTTTCATATGTTGCCCTCCCTGGTCTTCCCTGGTTACGGTGTCCCGGTTGTCGCGTGGGGCTCGGATGGCACGTTCGTGCTCTGGAGGAGGCTCCACGCTCCCGCTGCGCACAGCAGAACAAGAAACAGGGCCACAAGAAAGAACTCGATGGCGCCATCCTGCAGGGTTTGTGACAGCGTATTGCCGCCCGGCATGACCAGGATCTGGCCGTCCCACTCCAGGTATCGGCCGGGCCATGCGACGGCGAGGAAGCGGTGGCGACAGCCTTCACACGAAAAGGGATGAATTCTGTGGAACGCCGCCAGCAGGCGCAGTTGGCGGCTTCGAATCGGCAGGCGCGTGAGATGCTTTCCACAACGAAGGCATGCCGGAAAGTTGGGGTCGCGCAACAATGTCCGAATGTTCATTGCCGCCTCCGCGCTGGTCAGGGTTTCAGCAACTCGAAGTCCTTGATCTCCTTCTTCATGAACTCCCGCAGCCGCTTGATGATTTTCTCCTCCAGCTGGCGGGCGCGCTCCCGTGAGATGCCGTACTTCTTTCCGATGTCGTCGAGCGTGAAGGGCGTCTCCGAGAGGATGCGGTTGCGGAGGATGTCGGCGTACCGATCGTCGAGGGTGGCGGCGAACTCCGCCAGTTTGATCCGGAACAGTTCGCGCAGTTCGGCATTCGCCAGGCTCTCGTCCGCCGGCACGCTTTGCGAGGGAAGGACGTCCAGCAGGGTCCCTTCCTGGTCGGGGCCCAACGGCGAGTCGAGCGAGAGGTCCCAACTGCCGAGCCGCTGGCCCATCTCGACCACGTCGCGCTCGCGAACGTTCAGCCGGTCCGCGAGCAGCTTCGTGTCGGGAGCGAACCCTTCACGTTCCAGTTTGCGTTTTTCCTTGTTGAGGTTGTAGAAGAGCTTGCGCTGGTCCTGGGTCGTGCCGATCTTGACCATCCGGTACGTGTTGAGCAGATACCGGAGGATGTAGGCCCGCACCCACCAGGCGGCGTACGAGTGAAAGCGGGAGCCTTTCGCGGGATCGAATTTCCGGATGGCCTGCATGAGCCCGACGTTGCCCTCCTGGATCAGATCCAGATAGTCGGCGCCGGAATGCAGGTACTCGGCTGCGATGGAGACGGCGACGCGCAGATTGGACAGGATCAGCTTGACCGCCGACTCGCGGTTGCCGGTGGTTTGGAAATCGTGGAAAAGGTGCAGCTCTTCTTCCTTGGTCAGAAAGGGATAGCGGCGGGCTTCGGCCAGATACCGCTGCAGGGGATCGTACGGAACCAGCGCCTGGTCCTGGGGCTGGCCCGCAGGCTCCGGGATGGCGAAGGCGGACTCGTCCGCCTCCTCCACGCTGACGTCGTCCACGTCGGCGGGAAGCGGGTCGTCACCCAGGTCGGCGTCTTCCTCGAGGACCTCGGGCTCCGCAACCTTGGGCGTATCTTTGGGCCGATCCCCCATGGATCTTCCTTCCACTCGTAAGCCCGTATTATATCGGACATCCAGGCCGATGCCAAAGAACTCGTGTCTTGCGGCGGCTTTGGCCGGTAAGGTATAACCGCTCCGTGCCAATCCTTACCGCGCTCCGGAGCGGCCACTGGCCCTCCCTGCTGGCCGCCTGGCTCCATTTCGAGGTCAGTTTCATGGCCTGGATGCTCGTCGGAGCGCTGGGCGTCTTTATCGCCGAGGACTTCTCGCTGACCGCCACCCAGAAGGGGTTCATGGTCGCCGTACCCTTGCTCGGCGGATCGCTGTTCCGGGTGGCGATGGGGGTTCTGTCCGACCAAGTCGGGCCGCGGCGTACGGGCGTGGCCGGTATGTTGATGGTGATGGTGCCGTTGGGGTGGGCGTGGCTGGCGGCGGGTAGCTTTTCGCAAATGATCGGCGTCGGCCTGTTGCTGGGGATCGCAGGCGCAAGCTTCGCGGTGTCTCTTCCGCTGGCCAGCCGGGCCTACCCCATGGCGCACCAGGGATTGGCGATGGGGGTGGCGGGATCGGGCAACAGCGGGGCGATCATCAGCATCGCGCTGGCGCCGTTTCTTGCCGTCGAGCTGGGATGGCATGCCGTGTTCGGCGTCATGATTCCGCTCGTGCTCGTGACGGCCCTGGTGTACTGGCTGTTGGCTCGCGACCACGAGCCTCAGGAGAGTGCGGCCGGTCACCGCCTGGATGTCAACCGGCTCCTTCGCGAGCCCGATGCCTATTGGTTCTGCGCGCTGTATGCCGTCACGTTCGGCGGGTTCGTGGGCCTCAGCAGCTATCTCAGTATTTTCTTTTTCGATCAGTATGGGCTGTCACGCGTGGACGCCGGGTTGACGGCGGCGGCCTGCGCCCTGGCCGGCAGTTTCTCGCGGCCGGTCGGCGGGTTCATTGCCGACCGGCTCGGCGGGCTTCGCGTGCTCTCCTGGCTCTATCCGCTCATCGCGGTCTTGATCGGCATCACGGCCCTGCTGCCGCCGTTTGCGCTCTCGCTCGCGTCCGTCTGTACGGCCATGGCCTGTCTGGGCATGGGCAACGGGGTGGTTTTTCAGGTCGTACCGCAGCGGTTTCGGCGGGAGATCGGCGCCGTGTCGGGCCTGATCGGGGCGGCCGGCGGTCTTGGGGGTTTCCTGTTGCCTGCGGCGCTCGGGCTGTTCCGTGACCTCTCCGGCACCTACGCGACCGGCTTTGCCATCTTCGCCGCGGCCTGTGTCCTGATCGTGCCGGTGATGGGTATCTTCTGGCGCCCGAGCTTCAACCGCACGTAACGGGCGGCGGTTCTCCCTTTAATTCCACGCGTAAAAAGAGTACACTAATGCCTGTGAAATTCGACTCCATTCAAAGCGCGATTGCGGACATTAAAAAGGGCCGCATGGTCATCCTGGTGGATGACGAAGACCGCGAGAACGAAGGCGACTTCGTCATGGCGGCCGAAAAGGTTACGCCCGCGGCCGTCAACTTCATGGCCACCCACGGACGGGGCCTCATCTGCGTCGCGTTGACTCCCGAACGGGTGGAGGAACTCCAACTGCCGCCGATGGTCACGGAGAACACCGCCGCGTTCGGCACCGCCTTTACCGTCTCGATCGATGCGCGCCGCGGGATCACCACCGGCATCTCGGCCAAGGACCGGGCCGTGACGATCCAGACCGCCATCGATCCCGCGACCAAACCGTCCGACCTTGCCAAGCCCGGCCACATCTTTCCGCTCCGGGCCGATAAGGGCGGCGTCCTCAAGCGCGCGGGCCAGACCGAGGGCTCGGTGGACCTAGCCCGGCTCGCGGGTCTGCAGGCGGCCGGGGTGCTCTGCGAGATCATGAACGAAGACGGCACCATGGCCCGCGTGCCGCAGCTGCAGGAGATCGCGCAGCGTCATAACCTCAAGCTCGTCACGATCAAGGACCTGATCGAATACCGCATGCAGCGGGAGACCTTCGTGCGCGAAATCGCGAAGGCCAAGCTCCCCACGATCTTCGGCGAGTTCATGGCGCACGTCTTCGAGAACGAGCTCGACCGCGGCGCCCACGTGGCGCTGGTCAAGGGCGCCATCAAGCTGAACGATGAGGTGCTCGTCCGCGTCCATTCCGGATGCCTGACGTCGGACGTCCTTGGGTCGCTCCGTTGCGACTGCCGCGATCAGCTCCACCGGGCGATGCAGATGATCGACAAGGCCGGGCAGGGCGTGCTCCTCTACCTGAACCAGGAGGGGCGGGGCATCGGGCTGGTGAACAAGCTGCGGGCCTACAAGCTCCAGGACGAGGGGAAGGACACCGTCGAAGCCAACCTGGCGCTGGGCTTCAAGCCGGACCTTCGCGACTATGGAGTCGGCGCGCAGGTTCTGGTGGGGCTGGGGCTGCACAAGATCCGCCTCATCACCAACAATCCCAGAAAGATCGTCGGCGTGGAAGGGTATGGGCTCAAGGTGGTCGAGCGCGTGCCGATCGAAATTTCCCCCCAGGCCTCGAACATCCGGTACCTCAAGACCAAGAAGGCCAAGCTGGGTCACCTTCTGGACAAGGTTTGACGTGCCCGCGATGATCGAAGGCGCAGGCGCGGCTTCGGGACTGCGGTTCGCGGTCATCCGCAGCCGGTTCAACGAGGACGTCACGAAGCGGCTCCTGGAGGGCGCGCTGGACGCTTTGCGGACAGGCGGGGCCCGCGACGAGTCGATCGACGTGGTGGTTGTCCCCGGGGCGTTTGAGATTCCGCTGATCGCCGCCAAGCTCGCCCGCTCGCGCCGGTATGACGCCCTGATCTGCCTCGGCGCGGTGATTCGCGGAGAGACGCCCCATTTCGACTACATCAGCGCCGAAGTCAGCCGCGGAGTCGCGCGAGCGGCGTACGACTACGGCCTGCCGGTTATTTTTGGTGTGCTGACCGCGGACACTGACGCGCAGGCGGATGCACGTTCGGGGAAAGGCGGTCCAAACCGGGGGTATGAGGCGGCTGTCTCAGCCATCGAAATGGCGAATCTCATGAAGCGCCTGGACGGGCATTCAGGATCGACTCGGCGAGGTCACGTGCGCACCACGAAAAGGCCTTCCTCCAAGAGGACGCGATGAGCCTCCGCCGCAAGAGCCGCGAGCTGGCTGTCCAGGTCCTCTACCAGTGGGACGTCCACGGCGACACGTCGGGCTGGATGGATGATTTCTGGGAGCAGAACAAGGTCCACCCGGAGGTCCGCGCTTTTGCCGACCAGCTCGTTCACGGCGTGATCGACCATGCGGAGGAATTGGATCGTGTGCTCGCCCACAGCGCGGAGAACTGGTCCGTGTCCCGCATGGCCATCACCGACCGGACCGTCCTGCGCGTGGCGGTGTATGAGCTGCTGTACCTGCCGGACATCCCGGGCCGCGTGACGCTGAACGAAGCCATCGAGGTCGTCAAGCTGTTCGGCGACGAGCAGTCCGGCGCGTTCGTGAACGGGATTCTGGACCGCATCCTTCGCGAAGATCCCCGCCTGCAGGCCAAGGCCAGGGAGGCGATGCCGTCGGTGGCCCATGATTGACCGCTACTCCAGGCCCCACCTCAGGGCCATCTGGGAACCAGCACGGAAATATGAGACCTGGCTGCGGGTGGAACTCCTGGCCTGCGAGGCCCTGGCGAAAAAGGGGCTGGTGCCAGCCTCCGCCGTCAGGCAGATCAAGGCCAGGGCGCGCATCAATCCGGCCCGCATTGACGAACTGGAGCGGGTCACGAAGCACGATGTCATCGCTTTCATCGAGTCGATCTCGGAGCAGGCGGGGCCGTCCGCCCGGTACCTGCACATGGGGCTCACTTCGTCGGACATCCTCGACACCTCGCTGGCCGTGCTGATGGTCGAAGCGGCGGACGCGATCCTGGACGACATTGACCGGCTGCTCGGCGTGCTCAAGGCACGCGCCCGGGAGCACCGCGACACCCTGATGATCGGCCGCTCCCACGGCATCCACGGCGAGCCCATCACGTTCGGGGTCAAGCTGGCCATCTGGTACGACGAAACGAAGCGCCACCGCGACCGGTTCCGGGACGCGCGCGCGACGATCGCCTGCGGCAAGATCTCCGGGGCCATGGGGACGTTCGCGCACCTCTCGCCAGACGTCGAAGCCTACGTCTGCAGAAAGCTGGGGCTCGCGCCGGCGCCGGCCTCCAGCCAGATCGTCCAGCGGGACCGGCATGCCGCGTACCTGACGGCCCTGGCCCTCCTGGCGGGCAGCATCGAGAAGTTCGCCACCGAGATCCGCCATCTCCAGCGGACGGAAGTGATGGAAGCCGAGGAACCCTTCACGCCGGGCCAGAAGGGCTCCTCCGCGATGCCGCACAAGCGAAACCCGATCCTGTCTGAAAACCTCTGCGGCCTCGCGCGCCTGGTCCGCGCGAACAGCCTGGCGGCGATGGAAAACGTCGCGCTCTGGCACGAACGCGATATCAGTCACTCGTCGGTCGAGCGCGTCATCATCCCGGACAGCACGATCCTGGTCGATTACATGCTGGCCCGGTTCACCGATCTCATGGCGAAGCTGGTCGTCTATCCGGACCGGATGCGGCGCAACATCGAGCTGACCGGCGGGGTGATCTATTCCCAGCGCCTGATGCTGGAACTGGTGAAGCGCGGCGCGCCGCGCGTGCAGGCCTACGAGGCCGTCCAGCGCCTGGCGATGGCGGCCTGGCAGGGGAGGGCGCCGTTCCGGGACCTGGTCGAGAAGGACCCGTTCGTCACCCGGCATCTGGCGGCCGGCGCCATCGGCGCCTGCTTCGATCCCAAGGCCTATGCCCGGCACGTGCCGGCGATCTTCAAGCGGGTATTCGGCAAGGGCGGACGCAAGGGTTCATGACGGCGAAGGTTTCCATCACGCTGAAGCACGGCATCCTCGACCCCCAGGGCCAGGCCGTCCTCCACGCGCTCGGCTCGCTCGGCTATGGCGGGGTCAAGGACGTCCGGGTGGGAAAGCTGCTTGAGCTGAAGTTGGCCACACACGATAAAGCGGGCGCCGAAGCCGAAGTGAAAGCCATGTGCGAGCGGCTTCTGGCCAATACGATCATCGAGGATTACCGGATCGAACTGGTGGACTGACTTGGCTGACGCGCCCTCCCGCATCGGCGTTCTCGTGTTCCCCGGATCCAACTGCGACCGCGACTGCCACCATGCGGTCGAGCAGATCATGGGGATCAGTGCCGCCTTCATCTGGCACAAGGAATCCGAGCTGCCGCCGCTGGATGCCGTCATCATCCCCGGCGGGTTCTCCTACGGCGACTACCTCCGGACCGGCGCCATCGCTCGCTTCTCGCCCGTCATGGCGGCCGTGACCCGGTTCGCCGAGTCCGGCGGGCTGGTGCTGGGCATCTGCAACGGCTTTCAGATTCTTTTGGAAGCCGGGCTATTGCCCGGCGCGATGCTGCGGAACCGCTCGCTCTCCTTCATCTGCCGGGACGTCCGCGTCCGCGTCGACAATACGGCGACGCCCTTTACCGGCCGCTGCAAACCGGGCCAGGTGTTAACGTTGCCGATCGCGCATGCCGAAGGCAACTACTACACCGACCCGGCGACGCTCGCGTCGCTCAAGGCAAAAAACCAGGTGGTCTTTCGCTACTGCGCCGCGGACGGACAGGTGACGCCGGAGGCCAATCCCAACGGCTCGCTCGACAGCATCGCCGGCATCACGAACGCCGCCGGCAACGTGCTCGGCCTGATGCCGCATCCCGAGCGCTCCGCCGAGGCGCTTCTCGGCAACGAAGACGGCCGGCTGATCCTGCTGTCGTTGCTCGACTCCATCACACGCGGGCGGTTCTCTTCCAAGCCGGTGATGGCCTAGATGATCACCAAGGACCTCATCGCCCAGCATGGGTTGACGGAGGAGGAGTACCAGAAGATCGTCACTGTGCTTGGGCGGGAGCCGAACCTCACCGAGCTTGGCATGTTCTCGGTGATGTGGAGCGAGCACTGCTCGTACAAGAGCTCCCGTGCCTTCCTCAAGAAGCTCCCGACGGAGGGGCCGCAGGTCGTCCAGGGGCCCGGCGAGAACGCCGGCGTCGTGGACATTGGGGACGGCCTCGTCGCGGTCTTCAAGATGGAAAGCCACAACCATCCGTCGTTCATCGAACCGTATCAGGGTGCGGCAACGGGCGTCGGAGGCATCCTCCGCGATGTCTTCACGATGGGGGCGCGGCCGATCGCCCTGCTGAACTCCCTGCGGTTCGGCCCGCTGGAGAACCCGAAAAACCGCTACCTCTTTGGCGGCGTGGTCTCGGGCATCGCGGGCTACGGCAACTGCATGGGCGTGCCGACCGTGGGCGGCGAAGTCTATTTCAATGAGATCTACAACCACAACCCGCTGGTGAATGCCTTTTGCCTCGGCATCGCCCGGAAGGACCGGATCTTTCTGGGGCGCGCCGCCGGCGTCGGCAACCCGGTGCTCTACATCGGGTCCAAGACGGGCCGCGACGGCATCCACGGCGCGACGATGGCCTCGGACTCTTTTGACGAAGGATCGGAATCCAAGCGGCCGACGGTGCAGGTCGGCGATCCCTTCACCGAAAAGCTTCTGTTGGAGGCGTGCCTCGAACTCATGGAAAAGGACGTGCTGGTCGGGATCCAGGACATGGGCGCGGCCGGGTTGACCAGTTCCTCCTGCGAGATGGCGTCGCGCGCCGGCACCGGGATCGAGCTGGAGGTGGCCGACGTCCCGCGGCGCGAGCAGGGGATGACGCCGTACGAGGTGCTGCTCTCGGAGTCCCAGGAGCGGATGCTGCTTGTGGCCAAGCCTGGGCGGGAAGGCGAGGTGCTGGACGTCTGCAAGAAGTGGGACGTGGACGCCGCCGTCGTCGGCCGGGTCACGGGAGACGGCTTCTTCCGGGTCAAAGACAAGGGCGTCGTGGTCGCCGAAGTCCCCGCCCGCGCGCTGGCGGACGACGCTCCCCGGTACGAACGACCGGCGGCGGCGCCTCCGTACCAGGATCACCTGCAGTCCCTGCCGTTCGAACTGATTCCAGAGCCCATGGACTGCAATGTCGTGCTCGAGACGCTCCTGGCTTCTCCCACGATCGCCCACAAGGGATGGGTCTTCGAGCAGTACGACCACATGGTCCAGACCAACACCATGCTCCGTCCAGGATCGGACGCGGCGGTCCTGCGGATCAAGGGGACGGACAAGGCCCTCGCCGTCACGGCGGACTGCAACAGTCTCTACTGCCTGCTCAATCCCTACATCGGCGCGGGCATCGCCGTGGCCGAAGCCGCGCGCAATCTCGTCTGTTCCGGCGCCCGGCCGCTGGCCCTGACCGATTGCCTGAATTTCGGCAACCCGGAGCGGCCGGATATCATGTGGCAGTTCATCCTGGCCGTCGAGGGAATCGCCGACGCCTGCAAGGCCCTGAAGATTCCCGTGGTGAGCGGGAACGTGAGCTTCTATAACGAGACCCGCGGGCTGTCCATCTACCCCACGCCGGTCATCGGGATGGTCGGGCTGATCGACAAGGCCGACCGCGCCGTCTCGCAGGGATTCAAGGCCGAGGGCGACGCGATCGTCCTGCTGGGGGAGACGGGCGAAGACCTCGGGGGAACCGAGTACCTGCGGGCCGTCCACCATAGGGAGCAGGGGACGCCCCCCATGCTCAACCTCGATCGGGAGGTCGCCGTGCAGGCCCTCGCGCTCACGGCGATCGAACAAGGATTGGTCCGGTCCGCGCATGATTGCTCGGAAGGGGGCCTGGCCGTCGCGCTCGCCGAATGCTGCCTGTCCGCTCCGGCCGGCCCGCTGGGCGCGGAGGTCGTGCTCGAATCGAAGGGGCTCCGCAGGGACAGCCTCCTCTTCGGCGAGTCCCAGTCCCGCATCATCCTCTCGGTGAAACCCGGCGATCTTGACGCCGTAACCTTGCTGGCTGCCGGGTCCAACGTCCCGCTGTCGGTGCTGGGGACCGTCGGCGGCGGGAACCTGACCCTGTCCGTCAAGAACGACCGGGGGGGGGCACATGTTTTAATTGATCGTCCGTGCCGCGATCTTGCTATAATCTGGCGGGGAGCGCTCCGGTCGGCTCTGGAATCCCCCGGGGAGTCTGCAGGACGACACGCATGAACAATCTCAGCGCTCTGATCACCCCCGACAAGTTCCACGACGAATGCGCCGTCTTCGGCGTGTACGGGCACAAGGAGGCGGCCAATCTCACCTATCTCGGGCTCTACTCGCTCCAGCATCGCGGCCAGGAAAGCTCCGGCATCGTCTCCAACGACGGCGCCCAGTTTCACGTGGAGAAGGCGATGGGGCTGGTGGCCGATGTGTTCACCAAGGACCGGCTGAAGCGCCTGCCGGGCCGGTCGGCGATCGGCCACAACCGGTATTCCACCGCCGGATCGAGCGATCTCAAGAACGCCCAGCCGCTGGTCGTCAACTTCGCCTTCGGCAACCTGGCGCTGGCCCACAACGGCAACCTGATCAACGCGCAGATGCTCCGCAACGAGCTGGAAGCCTACGGGGCGATCTTCCAATCCACGACCGACAGCGAAGTGATCGTCCACCTGATCGCGCAGTCCAAGCAGAACCTCCTGCTGGAACGGATCTTCGACGCGCTCAACCAGGTGCGCGGGGCCTTCTCCATCACGCTGTTGACGGATGCCGGCATGGTGGCGGCGCGCGATCCCTGGGGCTTCCGGCCGCTCTGCCTGGGCAGGGTCAAGGATGCCTGGGTGGTGGCGTCGGAGACCTGCGCGTTCGACCTGATCGGCGCGGAGACGGTCCGCGACATCGAGCCGGGCGAGGTGATTTACATCGATGAAAAGGGCCTCCAGTCATTCCATCCGTTCCCCAAGGTCAAGCCGGCGATGTGCATCTTCGAGCATATTTACTTCGCCCGCCCGGACAGTAAAATCTACGGCAGCAACGTCTACTCCGCCCGCAAGGCGCTCGGCCGCCAGCTGGCCAAGGAATCCCTCGTGCCTGCGGACCTCGTCATCGCGGTGCCGGACTCCGGCGTGCCCGCCGCGCTCGGCTACGCCGAGAGCGCCGGCATTCCCTTCGAGCAGGGCCTGATCCGCAACCACTATGTGGGCCGGACCTTCATCGAGCCCGAGCAGCGCATCCGCCACTTCGGGGTGAAGGTGAAGCTGAACGCCGTGCCGGAAGTCCTGGGCGGCAAGCGGGTGGTCGTGGTGGACGATTCCATCGTGCGCGGCACGACGAGCCGGAAGATCGTCAAGATGCTCCGCCACGCGGGGGCGAAGGAAGTGCACATGCGGATCTCCTCGCCGCCAGTGCTGTCGCCCTGCTTTTACGGGATCGACACGCCGACCAAGAAGGAGCTGATCGGGGCGACGCACACGATCGAGGAGATCCGCAAATACATCACTGCCGATTCGCTGGCCTACCTGAGCATGGAAGGGCTCCTGGCCGCCGCGCCGGGCGACGGGGCGCGCTACTGCAACGCCTGCTTCACCGAAAACTATCCGATTCCCTTTACCAAAGCCGAGGAGATGCAGCTGGGGCTCTTCGATCATCCGTGAGCGGGGTTACCTCGCGGATCAGCCGCCGTTTCGTCATCTTCCTGGCCCTCGTCCAACTGCTTCTGCTCTACGCCTGGGTCATCGAGCCCAACTGGATCGACGTCACCCGGCACGACGCCTGGTCCAAGAACCTGCCGGAGGAATTCAACGGGCTGGTCGTGGCGCACCTGTCGGACCTGCACATGCGCGGATACGGCGCCCGCGAGCGGCGCGTGCTGGAACGGCTGGCCGAGGCGAAGCCGGGGCTGATCGCCATCACGGGCGACTTCACGCGGGAGGGGAGCGATCCGGCCGCGATCCGCCGCTTTCTCGAGGACCTCGGCAAGCAGAAGCCCGCCTTCGGGATCTGGGCGGTGCTCGGCAACCACGACCACTGGTATCCGCCCGCGGCCAACGACGCCGCGGTCCGGCAGTTTTTCTCCGATGCCGGCGTGGCTCTCCTGGTCAACGAATGGGGGCGGATCGGGAAAAAGCTGGATACCCTGTCGCTGGTCGGGGTGGATGACTCCTTTTCCGGGCTCGACAACCTGGGCGACGCGCTGCGCGGCACGCAACGGACGCCGTTCGCGGTCCTGCTGACGCATTCTCCGCAAATGTTTATGAAGGCCGATCTCACCAAGTTCGACCTCGTGCTGGCCGGGCATACCCACGGGGGGCAGGTCCGCCTGCCGGGCATCGGGGCGCTGTGGCTGCCGGCGGGCAGCGAAGGGTACGACTCCGGCTGGTTCTACGGGATCAACGCGCAGATGTATGTCACACGGGGGGTGGGGACGAGCATCCTGCCCATCCGGTTCCTGTGCCGGCCGGAGATTGCCCTGATCACGCTGAAGCGCAGCGGTTCCGCGAAGTAACAGGCATGGTGGAAACCCCTCGGAACGAGATCCGCCGCCTGATGATTTTCTTCGGGTTGGTGTACTTTGCCCAGGGGCTCGGGCAGTCCGGGGCGCTCATCAACCAGCCCCTCATGTATTATTTGAAATCCTTGGGCATGACGACCGACCAGGTGGCGGGTCTGCTCGCCGTGTTGACCCTGCCGTGGGTCATCAAGCCGTTGTACGGCCTCGTCAGCGATTTTATTCCCCTCTTCGGCTATCGAAGGAAAAGCTACCTCTTTTTGATGAACGGGCTTGCGGCCGGCGGCTTTCTTTGGCTCACGGGATTGGCCACACCAAACATGATCGTTGCGGCCCTCTTTCTGACGGCGTTGGGCATCGCGTCCTCGGACGTGCTCGTCGATGCATTGATGGTGGAGAACGGCCAGAAGGCCGGCTTGATCAAGCAGTTTCAAAGCCAGCAGTGGTTGTGGTTCAATGTCGCTGCGGTCCTGTCGGGGCTCATCGGCGGCTGGCTGACTCAAGTGCTCGCTCCGGCAAGCGCGCTCCATACCGCGGCGCTGGTGATCGCCGGCGCACCGATTGCCGTCATGGCGGCCGCTACGGTCCTCGTCCGCGAGGAGAAAGCTCGCCTTGACCTTGGCGCGCTGCGTTCGACAACGCGCAGCCTGATGTTCTCGCTCAAGTCCCGGACACTCTGGGTCGTCGCCGGGTTTGTGGCGTTCTGGAATTTCACGCCAAGCTTCGGTACCCCGCTGTTCTACCACATGATCGATCACTTGCATTTCGAACAGTACTTCATCGGGCAACTGACGTCGATTGCGTCCGTGGGAGCCGTGATCGGCGCCGTGGTGTACCAGCGATATCTTGCCGGGCGGTACTCCACCAAGAGCCTGGTCTACCTCAGTGTCCTGCTGGGATCCGGAACGACGCTGGCCTATTTGCTGCTCGCGGATAAGACCAGCGCGGTGCTGCTCTACTTCACTACCGGCATTCTCAGCATGATTCCGTTCTTGACGTTGCTCAGCCTCGCCGCGGCGGTCTGCCCTCCGCAGGCCGCAGGATTTACCTTTGCCGGGTTGATGTCGATTTATAATGCGGCCGGGCAACTCTCGCAGGTGACCGGCGCGTACCTGTATGAACGGCTGTTCCATCAACAGATCGAGCCGCTGATCCTGGTCGCGGCCGTCTTCGGGCTGGGGGCCTTGTTGATTGTGCCGTTTCTGCCCGATACGGATCGTCTGGCGGATGCCGAGGAGTACCGGCCGGAGCCCGACCGTCTGAAGCCGCCGGGGCCGAGACCCTGATCGGCCTTGCTTGTGCCGGCGAGTCCGCGTCGGAGGTCCCGGACGCCTCAGAGGCTGGACCCGTGTGTTCTCACTCCTCCAGCGTGGAGATATCGCCGGGGTTCTGGCCGAGCTCCTTGGCCTTCAGTACCCGGCGCATGATCTTGCCCGAGCGGGTCTTGGGGAGGCTGGAAACGACTTCAACCTCCCGGGGCGCGGCGATCTTGCCCAGTTCGTGCTTGACGTGATCCTTTAGTTGTTGAATGAGTTCATGTGATTCTTTAAACCCTTGCTTTAATATTACAAACGCCTTGATGGATTCGCCGGCGGTTTTATGAGGCTTGCCGATCACGGCGGCCTCGGCCACCGCGTGATGGCTGACCAGGGCGCTTTCGACTTCCGCCGTCCCGATGCGGTTGCCGGCGACCTTGATCACATCGTCGGCCCGGCCCATGAAAAAGAAATAGCCGTCCTCGTCCTTCCGGCAGACATCCCCCGCCGTATAGCACCCCGGAATCGTGTTCCAGTAGACCTTGTAGCGATCGGGATCCTTGTAGATCGTCCTCATCATCGAAGGCCAGGGCTG
>SCTG01000096.1 GCA_004298335.1 Nitrospirota bacterium | reverse complement strand
CCCCTTCTCCGCCCCTGGCCAGGTCACTCTCCAACGACCCGGCCCGTCCCAGGAAGCCTGCTCGAAACGGAGTGAACCCCCACTTCCCCGGGCTATCCGTACCCTCGCCCCGAGGCGTTCCGGCCCTTTCCTCCATTATACCACACGCCTTTTTAGCACAAAAAGGCACAGTCTATACGTGAGGATAATATTGTTTTCGAATACGATTGCCGTTTTTGAGTTCTCCGGATCTTACGTGACATGCATGCATGCCCGCGCGCGCGTCACGTGAAGACCAGGTCCTCTCACCCTACTAGGAGAACTGGCCGGAAAGAGGAAGGAACGTTTCACTGTAAGTTACGTGCGTTACGCGAGAAGCGAAACTGCGCGTTACAAACATTCGTGCCTGAAAACGGCACTTGTTACGCTGTTACGCCGTTACGCCTCGCGCATGGCCGCATGTGCGCGCGCGCGAGATCGCGTTACAGGTTTTTCTTCGTGCTCAACCGTTGGCTCCAGAACAGCGAAAGGGCCCCTTTCGGGACCCTTTTTCGTGCCTGATTGTCTTGTTACGTGCGTTACGCGCCACCGCGTAACAGCGCGTAACACGCGTAACAAGTGTTCTGTGAGTTTCAGACAGCCCCGTCTGCCGGGAAGAACAGTCGTCGCGGGCACGCTGGCCCTTGACGCCGACCGAGGGCGGTTTCAGTTCCTGGCATGGACGTTCGTCGAATGGATGGAGTTTCAGGAATTTTCAGCCGGCGGCGGCCCATTTGCGGATGACCGCGAAATCCAGCTCCATGGGCTGGGAGGGCAGGAGCCGATCCGGCTCATGCCGGCACGCCCATTCCGCCGCGGTGAGCGCGACCAGGTCGGCCTGGACCTGCAGTGCCAGGTCAGGGAGCAGCTCCACCGGCGCCGGCAGCAGATAGCGAGCTCCGCCCGCGGCGGCCGTCACCAGGAGCGCCGGCGCCGGCGGGCCCTGGACCAGGACCCGGTAGTGCCGGGCCGCGGACCAGGCCGGAACGTCGACCAGCCCGGATCGACCTACAGTCACTTGCGACAGCCGGACCGCCACCAGGGCTTCGGCGCAGCCCGATCGGTGGATCAGCTCCTCGGGATCACGGCGAAACTGATCTACCAGCGCCGCCGGCAAGAGCCAGGCCAGGGCGAAGCGGCGGGCCCGGGCCTCGTCCTCGAGGTCCCAGAGCGCCGCGAGGCGCTGGTGTCGGACGTCGGGCCCCTGGCGGAGCAGTGAGCCCATCCCGGCGGTGAATAGCGCGTGTCCCAGCTCGTGGAGGAGATCCGCCGTCCAGCGCGCGTCATCCGCGGCGGACGGCAGCGTGATCACCGAACGAGCACCGTCTACGGTCAGATGCCGGCACCGGGCCGCGGCTACCGGCGCGTGGCGCAGTTCCATCACGCGCCCCAGCCAATCGACCAGGCGGTAGTGATCCGCTATCGTTGGAAAATCCCGGATCCGCAGTGCGATCCGCAGCGCTTCACTCCGTTCCTCGATCCATTCCATCGTCTGTGCTTCCGTTGGTGTATAGAACGGAAGTTATACAGTGAGAGAGAGAGAAACCTGCCGCCGGCGGTGGCAACGAGTGGCAAAGTGACAGATCAGTGGACGACCGAGTAGGCGGGCGAGGCCTGCCGCATTGAGTCGGCGGCGTTCTGCTGCACGATCTCGCTGATCCTGTGGGCGATTCGCGCAATGAAGGTGACCCGTACTACCCAGAGCGGTACCAGGGTCGCGAGAACGATCAGGCCCGGCAATGTCTCGAATGCCACGTAACGGATCAGGCGCCGCGCCAGCCGATCGTACGTGCGTTCCAGGATTGCCTGGACTTCCGGCCTTTCGGAAGGTATCGGGGTCGGCAGGTCATCGTCCAGGGTCACCAGCAGGTAGACCAGAGAGGGGAACGAGATCATCGCCGCGGATCGGGCCCAGGAGTTCAACTGAAGCCGGAGCTGGCGGTAGCCGGGATCGGTGAGCGCTCCGGCGGCCAGGGCTTCGTCAAACAGCTCGTCTCGCAGGTCGTAGATATCCTGGCGCAGGCGTAGGGGCCGGATCCGGATCCAGGCCGCATAGCAGAGAC
>SCTG01000095.1 GCA_004298335.1 Nitrospirota bacterium | reverse complement strand
CCCTCTTTCTTTTTTCTCATCTTCCCCTTACCCACAACCCTTACTCCAACTACTTCCTCCTCCTCTATTTCTTTACCCTATAACTCGGAAGAGAAGACACGGGCAGATCACCATGTGACAACACGATCAGCTTTGAACAACATTTCTACCAGTTGGGAATAGGAAATAGCGCCAGGCGTTGCCATGCCGGCGGTTTCTGTTACGCGATAGATGGTGCATGCGGGCAGGGAAGGGGGAGTGCCGGAGGAAGAGAGTAGAACGACCACAGAAGGCGCTGCTTGAGCGGAGGGCTGTGAGGCCAGCAGCCGGAGAGACAATGGACTGATCGGGTCTTTGAGCAAGTGCAGCGTCATAGGGTTTATTTACAAGAAGACAAGGGCACGGTCGGCCGCCTCCAGCGTATGGGCGATGTCATTATGGGAGATTGTTTTAGTCACACAGTCCGGAATGTAACGAGTAGGAATTTCCGCATCGGAGTCAATAAGGAAAGTAGTGCCCCATTCCACAAATACCGGCAGGTGTTTTTCAAGGATTTCTCCGTCAACGATATCATCAGTTTCATCAGAGAGAAGAAATGGCGCACGACCAGCCAAAATCACACCAACATCCTTCCCTTCATTATGGGAACCCAGCCCCAGCGCAATACGGAGAGCCTCAACAGCCCGATGACTTTTCATAGGATCTGAGGCTATCAAAACCACTATCTTCGGTGAAGGAATATGCACTAAAAAAAGTTCAATTTAAGGCCACAAAACGGTCACAACGCGCAACGATGTTTGAAAGTACGACTAAACCACAATAGGTTGCCTTTTCTTCTTTCCGAGCCACACCATGTTGTTGAGCACCATAGGCGCAAGCGAATAATTTCAGGCCAGAGTCTCGCAGAGGCTGAAAACGAGGGTCATCGACGGTAAGAACACCTTCGTCGATCAGGTAAAGGTAGACGTCAACGCCGGTCTTGAGAGCAGCATCCGAAAGGTTGACCGCCGTTGAAAGATTCGCGTTCTCCGGCCCTGTGGATAGAAGAATACCTAGGGCTCTTTTTTTCATCGCATATCCACAGGATAAGGAGGTTCGTAACTAAGCAAGATCAAAAGAGATTTAGCAGAGCAAAACACGGCTATTATTTATCATAAATTGATGCCAGGAGTCAATGAAAAAAGTACGGAAGAAGTGGATGTAGTGAACGGGAAAACGGTAAGCGAATTAGGCGGGCGCCTTCCCGGCCAGGAGGGTCAAAAACGCAGGCAAAGACATGGTCAAATCACGCCTTTCCGAGAGGTGGCGGACGGTTACCGTCGACGTGGATTCATCGAAGCTCTCGATAGCCCACTTAATACAAGCGGCTTCCGCATACTTGAACTGCTTCCCGGGATCGTCCTGTTCGAGGTAGGTTTCGATGCAAATGCCGGCGTTCCGGAGTTGTTCAGCGCGTTGTTGGAGTAGGTCTCTGGATTGGCCATCGTTGACGAGCAGAACCCGCGATACCGTAGCTGCAGCCTGTCCCGATTTGCGCTCCTGCAGGATGGAGAGTATGCGCTCGAAGCCTATCGAGCAACCGACGGCCGGGATGGGTTTTCCGGCAAAGCGCCCGATCAGGCCGTCATAGCGACCGCCCCCGAGGATGGAAGACGGATAGCCCTCCACAACGGCCTCGTAAACTGGACCAGTGTAATAGTCCATGCCACGGACAAGGATCGGATCAAAGACTATGCACGAACCGGGATTCACTTTGAGAACGGAGTTCATGATGCTCTGCAAATTTGCGAGGACCGCATCGAGTTCCGCCCGTCGAGCCGAAGGCGTAACCATATCCCAATATTTTGTAAAATACTCGATACGCTCATGGCGCCCTGTCTTGTGCTTCCACGTGTCGTAAGCAAACATGACGAACGAGTGCACCTTGCCCGCAAGATCGGAATCATGTGCAAGAAGACCCCGTAATTCCTCAAACACTTGGTCTGGATGCTTATCGAGTTTGTCCAACGCGATCGTCAAGGAGCCAAGCTGATCCACAGAGGCTCCGAGCCCGGAAAGGAGCAGTGGCAACAGCCGCTTGTCGCTCAAACGGAACCGGTATTTGCCGAGGTTCAGCTCTTTGAGAACCCGCTCCGTCGCCGTGATGACCTCAACCTCGTAATCGGGAGTAGCCCCGCCGACTACGTCGATGTCGCATTGATAGAACTCACGATATCGCCCTTGCTGTGGGCGGTCGGCGCGCCAGACGGGCGCGATGTGATAGCGGCGGAAGACCTTGGGGAGCTTCCCCTGGTGCGTCGCGACGAAGCGCGCGAGCGGGACGGTTAGGTCGAAACGTAAGCCATAGTCTGCAATGTCCTTGTTTTGCTCTTTAGCCTGCGCAAGCTTCTCCCCCCGCTTCAGGACCTTGAACAGGAGCTTCTCGTTTTCCCCGCCGCCCTTGCCGAGCAGGACGGAGAGGTCTTCCATGACGGGGGTATCGATCGGGAGGTAGCCGTAGAGCCGGTACATCCTGCCGATTGTCTCCATCAGGTGCTGGCGGAGCAGCGCGTCCTGAGGCAGCCAGTCGCGCATGCCGGTGGGGGGGCCGATCGACGACATTGCCGCGTATCCTAGCGGCTTCTTGAGCGGCTATCAAGCAGGCAGATGGAAGGCTTCTTTGATCCCGGTGAGGACGAACTGGACGGCGATGGCCGCCAGAATGAGTCCCATGATGCGGGTAAAGACGCGCATGCCGGTTTCCTTCAGCAGGCGGGTGATCGGGGTCGCGCTGCGCAGGGCGATGAAGGCGATGAGCGCATTGAGCGCGATGGCCAGCAGGAGGATGCCGAACATCGGAATGACGGCGGAGGATTTTGCCGCCTGGCCGGTGAGAGCGACCACGCTGGAGATCGTGCCGGGTCCGCTCAGCAGGGGAATGGCCAGCGGAATGATGGCGATGTCTTCCCGTTTCATTCCTTCGGCGTCTTCCTCAGGGGTGTGCCGCACCCGCGCCGGCTTGGCCTCCATCATGTCGAAGGCGATCTTCAGCAGGAGCAGCCCCGCGACGATGCGGAAGGCCTCGATCGTCACTCCGAAGAACCGGAAGATCAGGTTGCCGCAGAGGGCGAAGACCACCAGCACGCCGAAGACGACCAGGGTGGCACGGGTGACCATCGCGGCGCGTTCGGCCTCGGAATTGTGCGGCGTGATGGAGAGGAAGACAGGCACGTTGCCCACCGCATCGAGCGTCACGAAGATCGACACGAACGCGGTGACGAAGAAAGCAAAGAGGGAGTCCATCAGCGCCCTGCCCGTCCGGCCTTGCCGAATGCGCTCCGCGGGTCTTCCGACGACAGCTTCGCGAGTTCGTCGTACAGCTCGCGCTCGCGGGGCCCCACGGTCTTCGGCGCGACCAGGACAAGACGCACGTAGAGATCGCCGCGGGCGCCGTCCCGCTTGGGCAGCCCCTTGCCGCGCAGACGCAGGCGCTGGCCGCTCTGGCTCCCGGACGGGATGCGCAGCGAAACGGGGCCCTCCAACGTGGGCACCATGACGCCGGCGCCCAGCACGGCCTCCCAGGGCAGGAGAGGCAGGTCCATCTGGAGATCGTCGGGTGCATCCTCCAGCAGCGAGTAGAATTGGTGGGGCCGCAGGCTGATCTTCAGATACAGGTCCCCGGGCCGGGCCGCCCGCCCGTTTGTCGCGCCCTGGCCTTTGAGCCGGATGCGCTCTCCCGGTCGCAGGCCTTGCGGCAGGGTGATGTCAAGCTCTTTGGGGCGCAGGCGGCCGGTCGCGTCCCGCGCCGTCAGTGTCACGCGCCTGGTGCCTCCCTGGGCAAGCTCCTCTAGGGACAGCTCGAGTTCCGCTTCCAGGTCGACGCCCCGGTCCGCGCCGCGCCGGACCTGCTCGCCTGCGTCCCAGGAGGCCTCGCCTCCGGCGAACGGTCCCCCACGGCCACCGAAGATGGCCTCGAAGAAGTCGCTGAACCCCCCGGCGCCGCTGAAGTCCGCGCTCCCGGTCCGCGTCCAGCCCCCGCCCTGGCCGCTGCCGGGAGGAGGCGTGAAGTCCATGCCGTCCTTCCAGCGCGAGCCGAGGCGGTCGTACTTTTTGCGCTTCTCCGGATCGCCGAGGACCTCGTAGGCCTCATTGATCTCCTTGAATTTCTCCTCCGAGAGTTTCTTCTTCGCCTGGACCGTCTGCAGATCGGGGTGGTACTGGCGCGCCAGCTTCCGAAAGGCATCCTTGATCGCCTTTCCGGTCGCGTCGCGAGAGACGCCCAGGACGTCGTAGTAGTCTTTGAACTTCACGCCCATGCCTTTCAGAGTAATCATCGCGCGCGGGTTTGTCCAGCCGCCGGCCGGGTTGTACGCCCGGGATGCGTCTGCTATAGTCCCACCCCATGCTGGCGGTGATCACCGGAGCCTCCCGCGG
>SCTG01000010.1 GCA_004298335.1 Nitrospirota bacterium | reverse complement strand
AGATCGAGGTTCAGGGTCTTGAGCTCGATGTCCACGAACAGCGGCGTGAAGCCGTTTTGCAGGATCGGCGCCACGGTCGTCGGAAAGCCCGCCACCGGCGTGACGACCGCGATGTCGGTGAATCCGAACAGCCGCTTCGAGCGCAGCGCCGCGACCATCAGCAGATTGGCGGAGCTGCCCGAGTTGGTCATGACGCTGTGCTGCTGCCCCACCTTCGCGGAGAAGTCCTTCTCGAACTCCCGTACCTTCTCGCCGCTGGTGAGCCACTTCCCCTCCAATAGCGTATGGATCGCCTCGTAGATCTCCTCCTCGCTCCACACCGGTCCCGAATAGGGAATCACGGTTTTGCCGGGCACGAACGTCTCCGGCAGTCCGTACAGGCTCTTGATGGGCCAGTGCTTCTTGATCAGATTGAGTATGTCAGGATCCATGGCTCGCCAGCGTCCGTGTGATGCCTTCCTCGTACCCGACCTTCGGAGCCCAGCCCAGCGCCTTGATCTTGGCGACGTTCGCGGAGAAGTTCCTGATCCCCACCACTTGATGGAACTGGGGCGGCTCGATCGAGCCGATGGCGGACTTCCGGCCTGTGAGCCGGTGCAGACAGTCCATGAGGTCCTTGAACATCACCGGCTCGCCGGACCCGACCACGTAGAGCTCGCCAGCGGGCGCCCGCTCCGCGACCGTCGCCAGGGCCTCGACCGCGTCATCGATATACAGGTAGTCGCGGAAGAAGTCGCCACCGCGGTACAGGTCGATCGGCTCGCCCCTCTTGGCTTTCCAGATCAGATGATTGAAGGCGCCCTTCTTGCGGTTGTCGAACACTTCGCCCGGACCATAAACGTTCGTGAGCCGGCAAATGTTCAGATGGAACGCATGGAGCCGGCTGTAGATCTTGCAGAAATGCTCCGCGCAGAGCCTCGTCGCCGGATAGAGGCCCAACGGAGCGCAGGGGCTCTCCTCGTCCACGGGCAGCTTGGACGGATTGCCGTAGACAAAGAACGTGCTGAGAAACAGGAGCTTCGGCTTGTGCTCCTTGCAGGCCTCCAGCAGCGCGATCGTCCCGTCGCAGTTCGTCCGGACGTCGAGATAGGGGTCCGTCAGGATGTTGTAGTTGTCTACCGTGCTGGCGCAATGCACCACAAGGTCCATGCCGGCGCAATCCGCCGGCGTGATCTTCTCCACCTGTCCGACTTTCACACGCACGCGGTCGGGCTCGCGCAGCCGCGACCGGCCCTTCTCCGACCGGGTCAGCACCGTGACCCGGTGCTCCCGGCAAAGCCGGTTGGCCAGCGCGGCGCCGACGAATCCCAGGCCGCCTGTGATCAGCACGTTCATGCCTTGTGCGCCCGCTCCCAGAGCTTGACGTACTTCAGCAGCACGTGGGCCGCCGAAAACCCCGACACGATAAATCCCGGCAGGCCGTCCCTGTACCCTCCGCGGAACAGGTAGAACTTCACGAAGGCCCACACCGGATTGAAGAGGAGATGATACCACGCCGCGCCCGGTTTCCCGCCGCCGATGCGTTCCTCGGCGGCCAGCGTGCTGTACCGCTCGATCTTCAGCTCGTGCGACACCACCGTCGGGTGCGTGTGGTGGTCCAGATGGCCCGCGAGATCGCCGACCGGTCCGTCCACCTCCAGATGCTCGTGCACCGGCAGGTCGTTGTACCGGCCATGCCCCCGGCGGACCAGCCGCAGCTGCCGATCGGGATACTGGCCCGCGCCCCTGATCCAGCGTCCGTAATAAAAGTTTCGACGCGGAATGCGATAGGCCGCCGCCGGGCCCGGCGCCTTGAGGAGCGCCAGGATTTCCTCCCGCAGCTCGTCCGTCACGCGCTCGTCAGCGTCCACGATCAGCACCCAGTCCGCCATCGCCTGCTCCATCGCAAAGTTCTTCTGCGGGCCATAGCCAGGCCACGGACGCACGTGTACGCGGGGCGTACAGGCCTTCGCCAGTTCGACCGTGCGGTCCGTGCTCTGCGCGTCCACGACGACCATTTCATCCACCCATTTCAGAGTCTCGAGACACGCAGTAATATTGCGCTCCTCATTTTGGGTGATGGTGATGGAGGCGATCGTCGCCCGCCCCTTATCCACGGAAGCCACGCCTCGCCACTTCCCGATAGAATCGCCAGTTGAGCCACCGGTTGCGACGCGGCGCGCGCCGCGATGCCACCGCCACGCGCGCCTGCATCACGGCGGGATGGCGGCCGCCGAATTCTTTCAGAATCGGGTAGTCCTCGAATTCGAACTCCTTCATGCCGTAGAGCCTGGCCTCCGAGGGCGGCGGCACATCGCCGTGATAGACCTTCGCCATCGCCTGCTTCTTGACCAGCATCGTCTTCGGGTCCTTGACCCAGCCGTAATGGAAGACCCGCCCACCGGACAGCGCGAGCCACTCGTGCGGCCCGCTCTGCAGATACTGCCTCGTGGCCTTGAAGTGAAACCCCACCGCGTCGCCGCAGGACTCCACCTCGCCGTTGTTTCGGATGATCCGGACGGCCTTGTGATAGAACCAGGGATTGGTGGACCAGTAGTCGCCCACGAAATGGAGATAGCGAAAGATCAACCCCTTGACCTCCGGCGCATGAAGATGCGCCTTCATGGCCTCGACGATCCGCGGCCGGTCGTCCTCGTGGATCACTTCGTCCGCCTGGAGGTAGAACGCCCAGTCGCCCGTGCAATGGGACAGCGCGAGATTCGTCTGCTGCGAGTAGATCAGCCCGTCCTTCCGCAGCGTCTCGTCCCAGACCGACTCCACGATCCGGATCTTGGGGTCGCCGATGGAGCGGATCAACTCGAGCGTCCCATCGTCGCACCGGCCTACGTTCACGACGAACTCGTCCACGATCGGCAGAATCGACCGGATGGACTCCGCGACCGGGTAGTCATAGAGCACGGCGTTCCGGCAAAAGGAGAATCCGCTGACCTTCATGCGCGGCCCCGGTCCATCACATCCGTATACAGCGCTTCCAGCTTGCGCGTGAGACGCGAGGCCTCGAACTGCTCGCGGGCCTTTTCGTAGCCCCGCTCGGCGAAGCGCTCTCGGAGTTCGCGGTTCTCCAGCAGCTCAATCACGGCGCCGGCGTACTGCCAGCCATACCGAACGACAAAGCCGGTCACGTTGTCCTCCACCACCTCGGCCTGGGCGTTGCACTTCTTGCGCTGGGGCGTCGCGATGGTCACGACCGGCAGGCGGCTTGCCATGGCTTCGGCGAGCACCACGCCGTAGCCCTCGCCGACGCGGGCCCCGTGCGTGTACACGTCCAGCCCGGCGTAGAAGTCTGCCACGTCGACCGTCGGCTCCGTCAGCTCCACGCGGTCCTCAAGCCCCATCTCCCGCAGGCGGGCCCTGACCTTGTCGGTCGCCCCGCGAAAGCGGCACCGCATCTGCGGCACTTTCTTCCAGACCTTGGGCAGCATGTCCACGCAGGCGCGGTGCCACTTCTGGTCGTCCGTGCGGCTGCACCGTCCGATCGTCCAGGCGAATTCGCGCCGAACGGGCGCGAACTCTTCGAAATCGATCGGCCCGTAGAGCACGTCATAGCGCTGGCCGGGGAACCGGCAGTACTTGCTGAGGTAGTCCATGCGGCTCCATTCCGAAAAGAACACATGCGCGTCGATCAGGCTGTTCTCGGCAGGGTCGATGGCGTTGAAAACGTTCGTCTCGACGATCTTCGGCCGCCCGTCGTGCTTGCGCGGGAGCGTGCCTGGTTCGTAATCGCCGGCGCGATAGACATGATAGATGTCGATCTTGAGGTCCCGGATCAACGCATCGAGGTCCGGCGGCCGCACGATCACGGTGACCCCGAGCTTCGCCAGCTCGTCGGCCCGCGGCCCACCCGCCCGCAAGCCGCAGGCGAACAACTCGAACCGGGACCGGTCGAGGTACTTGCTGAAGACCTGGATGGTCTTCTCCGTTCCCCCGATCCCCAGTTGATTGCAGGCCTGCAGGACACGGATTTTCGCCATCCCGCGCCCTACCGCCCTCCCTGCGCGTCCCGGAGCCTGGCCCCGTACATTTTCTCGTAATACGCCCGGAACTCGCCGGACTTGATCTTTTGCCACCACCCGGCGTTGTCGCGGTACCAGGCAACCGTGGCCTTCAAAGCCTCGCCGAACGAAAACCGCGGCGTCCATCCGAGCGTCGCGATCTTCCCGCAGTCGAGCGCGTACCGCCGGTCATGGCCGGGCCGGTCCGTCACGTGCCGCACCAGGGACCGGGACTTGCCGAGCAGCCCAAGAATCGCCTCCGTCACCTCTCGGTTCGGACGTTCCTCGCCGGCGCCGAGGTTGTACGCCTGCCCCGGCTCGCCCTTTCCGAGCACGAGCGCGATGCCCTCGCAGTGGTCCTGCACATAGAGCCAGTCCCGCTGCTGGAGCCCGTCTCCATAGAGCGGCAACGGCTGGTCCTCAATGGCGTTCGTCACGAACAGCGGGATGAATTTCTCGGGGTACTGGTTGGGTCCGAAGGTGTTGCTGCCGCGGGTCACCAGGACCGGTAGACCGTACGTGGTGAAGTAACTCAGCGCGAGCAGGTCCGCGCCGGCCTTGCTGGCCGAATAGGGGCTGCGCGGCGCCAGCGGGTCGGACTCCTTCGAGCGGCCGCTCGGCACGTCGCCGTAGACTTCATCCGTGCTGACCTGGACGAACCGCCTGATGCCGGCCGTCCGCGCCGCCTCCAGCAGGACGGACGTGCCGACCACATCGGTCCGGACGAACCCGCCCGGCTCCACGATCGACCGGTCGACGTGCGTCTCCGCCGCGCAGTTCACGATTGCCTCAATCCGCTGCTCCCGCACAGTTCGATCGACAAGCGCGGCGTCACAGATGTCGCCGTGGACGAAGCGATAGCGGGCATGTCCGTCGAGGTCCTTCAGGTTGTCGAGGTTGCCGGAGTACCGGAGCGCGTCCAGGTTGACGACGTGGGTCTCCCGCTCGGCCAGCAGGTGACGGACCAGGTGCGAGCCGATGAACCCTGCGCCGCCGGTGACGAGAATACGCATGCCTTACACTTTGTTGGCGCCGGTTTCGGCCACCAGCGCATTGGCGAGCCTCAACGACTCGAACGTCCCCGCGTCGGTCCACCACCCGTCCAGGAGATCCCACGTGAGCCGGCCGCGCTCAAGATAGGCGTTGTTCACGTCGGTGATCTCCAGTTCGCCGCGCGCCGAGGGCTTCAGCGTCCGGATGATATCAAAGACCTCGTAGTCGTAGAAGTAGATGCCGGTGGTGATATAGGGCGATTTCGGTTCCTTCGGCTTCTCTTCGATCCGGACCAGGCGATCCCCGTCCAGCACCGCGACCCCGAAACGCTGCGGGTCTTTGACCTCCTTGAGGAGCACCTTTGCGCCGCTCTCCTGTTTGGCATAGGCCCGCGCGGCGGCGATGATGTTGCGCTCAATGATGTTATCGCCCAGGATCACGCAGACCGGCTCCCGGTTCACGAAGTGCTCGGTGAGGCTGAGCGCCGCCGCGATCCCGCCCTCGCCCTCCTGATAGGCATAGCTGAGGTGGCTCAGGCCGAACTCCTTGCCGTTGCCCAGGAGCCGCAGGAAATCCCCCGCACTGTTGCCGCCCGTCACCAGCATGATGTCCCGGATGCCCGCATTCACCAGCGCCTGGATCGGGTAATAGATCATGGGCTTGTCGTAGACCGGCAGCAGGTGCTTGTTCGTCACCTTGGTCAGGGGATGCAGCCGCGTGCCGAGCCCGCCTGCGAGAATCACGCCTTTCATGGTGTCTGGCCCCCTTTCATATAGGGACGCGAGTCCGCTCCCACAGCTTGGCGTACTTCACGAAGGTATAGTAGGCGTAGAGCAGCGAGAGGATCAACCCCGGCATCCCGTCGCGAAACCCCTGCCGCAGCCCGTACATCTTGAAGAAGGTGAAGACCGGGTGGGTCACCAGTTGATGCGCGCGGAACCGCCGCCCCCGGCTCGCCATCTGCTCCGCCATGAGCGAGGAGTACCGGCTCATCTTCCGGAGATACTCGCCCAGGTCGCGGAACGGATACTGCAGGGCGTGGCCCTTGAGGTACCCCACCGTCCCTGTCGCGTCAAAGCCCTCATGCACGAGATCATCGCGGTACCGGAGTGTGCGCCGGTTGAAGAACTGCGGCTGGCGGTAGTCCGGGTACCACCCGCAGTGGCGGATCCACCGGCCCAGAAACAGGTTCTTGCGGGGGACGAAGAAGGCGTCTGCCCGCGGGCCGCACGCGAGCTCCGCCCGGATCTCCTCGCGCAGTTCGTCCGTCACGCGCTCGTCGGCATCGATGCTCAGCACCCAGTCGTGCGTCACCAGTTCCAGCGCGCGGTTACGGAGCTTGCCGAACCCCGCGAAGTCGCACTGGTAGACCTTGTCCGTGTACTCGCGGCAGATCTGCTCGGTCCGGTCGGTGCTGTGGGAGTCCAGCACCACGATCTCATCGGCCCACGTGAGGCT
Organism: Nitrospirota bacterium; assembly: GCA_004298335.1. Lineage (GTDB taxonomy): Bacteria > Nitrospirota > Nitrospiria > Nitrospirales > NS-4 > SCTG01. The sequence goes on along the minus strand of SCTG01000010.1, from coordinate 4,369 downwards.
CTCGAGGGCGTCGCGGATCTTGCCTTCCTCGTTGAACGTGAGCACGTAAGCCGAGAGCTTAGACATCGGCCACCTGCACGGGCTGCGCGTGCGCCAGCACGCGGGTGATGCGCTCGTCCACGGCTTCGACCGTGATGCGGTCCAGACAGTCCCAATAGGGACAGGCCTCGTAGATGCACTTCTCACAGGTCGGCACGTCGGGCCGCAGCACCACGCCCTTCCCCAATGGTTGCCAGCGGGTCGGCGAGTTGTTCCGGCGCGGATCGAACAGGCTGACTGTCGGAATGCCCAGCGCGGCGGCGAGGTGCATCGGCCCGGTGGCCAGGGACACGACCGCATGACTTTCGGCGATCACCGCCATGAGTTGCCGGAGCGTCAACGCTCCCATCAGGTCTCGCACTCCGGCCGGCCAGGCGGTGACGTGCGTCTCGGCCCTGAATTTATCACGCTCCGCCGGACTGCCCGTCAACAGCACCGCGCGCCTCGCTCCGGCCAGGCGCAGCACGAGGTCCCGAAAATGGCCCGCCTGCCAGAGGCGACTCGAGAACCCGCCGGGGTGGACCAGCACGCGGAGCTTCGGGGAATCGCCCAGGAACCTGTTCGCCCACTCCCGTTCCTCGGCGGTCACCACCAGCCGCGGCGGGGACACGTCGCCGGGAGACAGCCCGAGGCCGCGCAGCAATCCAAGGTTATACGCGCTCTCGTGGCGGGAGAAATCGCTGCGGTGCTCGTAGACGCGCCGGTTGAGCAGCCAGGAATACCACCGATAGCCCGTGCCGATCCGCAGCGGCACGCGCGCCAGCCAGGCCGCCGTCATCAGCCGGCGAAAGGGTTTGAGAAAAATCGCCGCATCGACATCGCGCCGGAACAGCCGAACGAGTTCGCCCCAGGATTCTTGCCCCGTCACCGTCAGCACGTCATCGAGGTCCGGGTGGTTTGCCAGGACCGGCGCGGCGTAGACGCTCGACAGAAAGCTCAAACGCGCGGACGGCATCGCGCGGCGCAGTTCCGTCGCCACAGGGAGCGAGAGGATCTCGTCCCCGATACCATCCGGCCTGACGAGCAGGATCTTCACGAAAGCTTGACGGCCTCGTCGATCAGCATGACCGGGATGTCGTCCTTGATCGGATACATCAATTTGCACGCCTGGCAGACCAGCCCGTCGCCCTTCTCAGTCGGCTTGATGTCCCCCTTGCACTTGGGACAGGCCAGGATCGCTAGCAGGTCCTTGTCGATTGGCATCGCTCTTCCCCTTTCAGTAGTGTCGTGGCCGCTTCAATCACCTGTTGAGATCGTATGGAGGTCAGGCATTCCAGTGTCACCGCGTTCGCACAACGCCGGCTGAAGCATGGACTGCAGGGCACGCCGCTGTGCAACACGACATGGCCGGCGCCATAGGGCCCGGTCCTGCCGGGGTCGGTCGGCCCGAACAGGGCGATGACCGGCGTGCCGACGGCCGCGGCCAGGTGCATGGGACCCGAGTCGTTCGTGATCAAGACGCGCAGCCGCCTCAACAGGGCGATCAACTCCTTCATCGTGGTCTGCCCCACCAGATCAAGCGGCGCGGTCTGCATAAGCCGGATCACCTCGTCTCCCGCCGACCGCTCTGCGCGGCCGCCCACGACCGCCACGCGAGCGCCGCCGTGCCGCTGGAGCCAGTCACCGACCGCCGCAAAAGATGCGACCGGCCACTGTTTCGTCGCCCACCGCGCCGAGGGGTTCAGCGCCACCAGCATCGTCCCCACCCGGACGCCCGCGGCCGCGAGCAACGCCTCGACCCGTGCGTCGGCCGCGGGGTCGCGCGGGAGGCAAAACGCCGACGGACCCGGCTTTTCCGGTGCAGCCCCCAGGAACCGCGCCATCAACAGATAGCGGTCCACCGCATGCATGGACGCATCGGGCACGGGCACGCGATGGGTGTAGAACCAGGGACTGCCCTCCCGGCCGTTCGCAAACCCGACGCGGGCCGGACTCCCCGACGCCCACCCCAGCACCGCGCTCCGCAGGAGGCCCTGCAGGTCCACCACCAGGTCGAAGCGGCCCTCGCGGACCGCGCGGATCGCCGCTGGCCATCCCTGCACCGACAAGTCCACGGCCAGCACGTCGTCGAGATCGGGCTGGCCCTCCAACACCTCCGCCCACTCCCGCTTCACCAGCCAGGAGAGGGTCGCCCGCGGAAACCGCCGCCGGAAGGCCGCCAAGGTCGGCAGCGTGTGCACGATGTCGCCCAGCGAGCTGGGCTTGACGATCAACAGACGCCGGACGTCATTCCAGGACAAGCACGTTCTCCTTCTCCAGGATCCATTTGACCGCCCCGGACAGATCGCGGGCCGTGAAATCGGGGACGAGACTCTGGCCGGCCATGCGCGCCTGTTCCTCTTCCGGATGGTGCCCGCTCGAGACGAAGACGGCCGTCGCGCCGATGTTCCGCGCCAGTCCGACATCGCTGGCCTTGTCCCCGATCACGATCGCATGATCCGGCGCGAGGCCCAGTTCCTGCTGCGCGCGCAGGACCAGTCCAGGCGCAGGCTTGCGGCAGGAGCAGGCGTCCTCGGGATGGTGCGGGCAGATGAAGATTCCGTCCAACCACGCGCCGTCCGCGGCCAGCAGCTCGCGCAGCCGCCGGTGAATCGCGTCCAGCTGCTCATGCGTGATGAGGCCGCGCGCCAGCCCCGACTGGTTGGACAGCACGACCGCCTTGAACCCGGCCCGGTTCAGGCGCGCCACGGCCTGCCCGACGCCTGGCAGGAGCTGGAGCTGATCCGGTTGATTGAGATAACCGGGATCGTAGTTGAGCGTCCCGTCGCGATCCAGATAGACCACCGCCGCGTTGCCGCCGTCCTCCGCGTTCTGCGCGTTCTGTTCCGGCCCTCGCACACCAAGCTGCCGCCGGGCCGCCGCATGGACGACATCCGCGCCGATCCCCTGCATGCAGCGGTGGTCGATGGGACATTCCCGCAGCAGACAGGGCGAGCACTCCACGGGGTGACGGACCAGCTCGTGGCCGGGACCGTACGGCGACGTAGTGCCCGGATTGGTCGGCCCGAAAATCGCCACCAGCGGGACCTGGAACGCCGCCGCGACGTGCATGGGGCCGGTGTCGTTCGTGATGAACAGCCGGCAGCGCTTGATCAAGGCCATCAACTGCCGCACCGTCGTCCGTCCGGAGAAGACGATCGTAGGCGCCGTCATCATCCCGGCGATGGCGGTGCCCAGTTCTTCTTCCCCCTTGCCGCCGAAGATCAGCACGCAGGCCTCATGCTCGGCCGCCAGTCGGTCCGCCACCTGGGCAAAACGTTCCGGCAGCCAGCGCTTGGCCGAGCCGTACACGGAACCGGGATTGAGGCCGATCACGACCTGCTCGGGTTTGACGCCGAACGCCTGCAGATAGTCTGTCGCAGCCGCATCCTCTCCCGGCGTCGTCCGGAGCGTCGGCGCCGCAGGCTCGGCCGGAATGCCCAGGGGCCGGAGCAGTTCCCGATAGTACTCGACCTGATGCTTGCGCCGGATCTTCGGCGTCAGCGGGATCCGATGGGTCAGCAGGAACGACCGCCCGTCGGTGGCATAGCCATAGCGGTTGGGAATGCCGGCCAGCGCCGTGATCGCCGCGGCCTCGAACGCGTTCTGCAGGAGGATGGCCAGATCGTAATGCCCGCGGTTCAATTGGATCGCCAGGGACAGCTTGCCGCCGAGGCCGGCATGCGGCCCCGGATCGCGGTACAGCACAATATCATCAACGGCCGGGTGGCACTGCAGCAGTTCGGCGACCGCGGGTTTGGCCAGCAAGGCAATCCTCGCCTGCGGAAATCGGGCGCGCAGGGCCTCGAGCGCCGGCGTCGTCAGCACCGCGTCGCCGATCCAGTTCGTGCCCCGGACCAGGATGCGCGTGACCGCTCCCTGCCTGGTCAGCCTTGCAATACGACGCGCGTCCATTCTTCAAACCCCTCGAGCCATGTCAGATCGATCCGCAGCGCCCAGATCGGAATCTCCTGCTTCGCCACGCGATCGAACCGCGCCAGCTTCACCGCGTCCTTTTCCGTTGTCACCACCCGCACCGCGCCCGCCCGCTCCGCGGCCTGCCGCACCTTCTGCACGTCTTCCCAAGAGTATGCGTGATGGTCGGGAAAGACGCAATGTTCCGCGACCGTCGCCCCGGCCGTTTCCAGCAGCCTTCGGAACGACTCCGGCTGTCCGATCCCGCTCACGGCGAGCACCCGCTCGCCCTTGAGCACGGACGACTCCGCCGTGGAGGAGCCGCCGACCGGCACGACGGCGCTCGGCGCAAAATCCGTGACCCAAATGGGCGCCGCCGGCGCCACCGCATGGATCGCGGCCTTGAGCTCATCCAGCCGCCCGCTCTGCAAGGCGC
>SCTG01000094.1 GCA_004298335.1 Nitrospirota bacterium | reverse complement strand
GCTGGCCAGGTTACGGGAGGTGTGGGAGCGGATGACGGCGGCGGGCTGGGGGGCCCATCTCCTGCTGGACATGGGAGAGATCCGGCGGATGGAGTATTACACCGGCCTGGTCTTCGACATCTATGCCGACGGGTTGGGCGCGGAGGTCGGGGGCGGGGGACGGTACGACCATCTAATCGGCCGGTTCGGGCGCGAAGTCCCGTCGACCGGATTCGCATTCGACCTGGACCTGCTCCTACAGCTTCGCGCCGTTCAGAACGGTCGGACGGCTGCGGCCGGCAGGAAGGGGAAACGCCGATGACGCCCGGTGGCCGATCCGAGCGCGCCCTTCGCGCCGATCCCGCGACGCTCAAGCTGCCCCCGCAGAACATCGAGGCGGAACAGGCGGTGCTCGGGGCCATTCTCCTGGACAACCAGGCGCTCTACAAGGCGCTCGAAATCATCGGACCGGATGAGTTCTACCGGCCCGCGCACCGCCGGATTTTCGAGGCCATGATCGAGCTGTCGGAGCAGAATCAGGTCGTCGATCTGGTGACCCTGACGGATCACCTGCAGCATGCGGGGACACTGGAAGGGATCGGAGGCAGCGCCTATCTGACCGATCTTGCGCAGTCCGTCGCGACCGCGTCCAGCGTGACCCACCACGCCAAGCTCATCCATGAAACCGGGATCAACCGCACGCTGATCGGGGTGGCCACGGAAATTGTGACCCGGGGGTATGAGGGGACGAAGCGCGTTGACGAGTTGCTGGATTACGCCGAGCGGAGCATTTTCGGGATCGCGGAGAGCCGGCTGAAGAAGTCGTTCAGCTCCATCAAGGAGGTGGTGAACCGCACGGTCGAGCACATCAACAAGCTGTACGAGCAGAAGGAGAAGATCACCGGTATCCCGACAGGCTTTACGGACTTGGATGACAAGACGGCCGGGCTGCAGTCGTCCGATTTGATCATCATCGCCGGGCGGCCCAGCACCGGCAAGACCAGCCTGGCGCTGGGGATGGCCTTGAACGCGGCGCTGCACAAGCCGAAGTCGTACCGGGTGGCCATCTTCAGTCTGGAAATGTCCAAGGAACAGCTCTGCATGCGGCTGTTGAGCGCGGCCGGGTCGCTCGATATGCACCGGATCAGAACCGGCCAGCTGCAGCGGGAAGACTGGTCGAGCCTGACCCGGGCCGCCAGCGCGCTGACCGAGAGCAAGATCTACATCGACGACACGCCGGGTATCACGGCGCTGGAGATGCGGGCCAAGATCCGGCGGCAACGGGCGGAGACCGGCCTCGATCTGGTGGTGGTGGATTATCTTCAGCTGATGGCGGGGGCCAGCGACAGCGAGAATCGGCAGCAGGAGATTTCCGACATCTCCCGGTCGCTCAAATCCGTCGCCAAAGAGTTGAACATCCCGGTCGTGGCGCTCTCGCAGCTCAGCCGGGCGGTGGAAAGCCGTCAGGACAAGCGGCCGATGCTGGCCGACCTCCGGGAGTCGGGCGCCATCGAGCAGGATGCGGACCTGGTGATGATGATCTACCGCAAAGACATGTATGCGAGCCAGCAGGGCGAGGTCGAGGAGGAGGGCGATGCCGACCATGTGGCGGATATCATCATCTCCAAGCACCGCAACGGGCCGACGGGCGTCGTGCATCTGACGTTTCTGCCGGAGTACGCCAAGTTCGGAAACTACATCCGGGAGCAGATTTGACTCTCCTCCGGGGCGCCCCTATAATCCGTGGAGAGCGATGCCCAGCGAAATCCGCGTCGTGCTTTCGGAGGCCGCCATTC
>SCTG01000093.1 GCA_004298335.1 Nitrospirota bacterium | reverse complement strand
CCGAAGACCGTGTACTGGCGGTCCAGGAACGGCGAATCCTTGACCACGATGAAGAACTGCGAGCCCGCGCTGTCCGGATGGTTCGAGCGCGCCATCGAGACGATGCCGCGCTTGTGGGGCTTCTCGTTGAACTCCGCCTTCACCTTGTGCGGCGGCCCGCCCATCCCGTACTCGCCCTTCTTGTTGGGGTCCTTCGTGTTGGGATCGCCGCCCTGGATCATGAACCCCGGGATGACGCGGTGAAAGAGCGTCTTATCGTAGAAGCCCGACTTGGCGAGCGTGATGAAATTCTCCACGTGCTTCGGCGCCACTTCCGGAAAAAACTTGATCTCCATCTCGCCGAACTTGGTCTTGATGATCGCGTGGGGCTGCATTTTCCCTCCTTCTGCCGGCTTTTTGTCCTCTGCCCCGAAGGCAGCGCCCGACATGCCCATAAACAACAACGCTAATGTGATGATTCCGAACCGGTACCGCATGGTTCCCCTCCGTCCTTTCTCAGTTGCGCCAAGGCCTGCCTGGCGGCCGCCTGCTCCGCGTCCTTCTTGCTCTTCCCGGTGCCGACGCCGTAGCGGTCGCCCCGGATCAGGATTTCCACCTCGAACAGCTTCTCGTGGTCCGGCCCCGTGGCCCGGACCGTCCGGTACTGCGGCAGCATCCCGAAGTCCCGCTGGCAGAGCTCCTGGAGGTCGGTTTTGGGGTCCCCCTTCGCCAGGGACCGGTCGCAGGAGGCCAGTTCGTCGCGGAACGCGGCCTTGACGCAGGCCGTCGCGGCGCCCAACCCGCCGTCCAGGTACACGCCGGCGATCACCGCCTCGAGCGCATCCGCCAGAATGGAGGGCTTGCTGCGGCCCTCCGTCTTCGTCTCGCCCCGGCCCAGGCGGAGCGGCTCGCCCAGCCCGATCCCGTTCGCCACGCGGGCCAGGGTCTTCTCGCTCACCAGCCGCGCGCGCAGCTTCGAGAGCGCCCCCTCCGCTGCCCCGGGAAACGCATGCAGCAGGTACTCGCTCACGACGAGGCCCAGCACCGCATCGCCCAGGAACTCCAGGCGCTCATTGTCGGCCTCCCCGGAGCCCCGCGCCTCGTTGAGGTAGGACCGGTGGGTGAGCGCTTCCAGCAGCAGGCGGGGCTGTCGAAACCGGTACGCGAGCCGGCGTTGAATCTCATCCAGCCCGTCTGTCGGCATACATCGCTAGGCCGCGCAACGCGAAAAAATCAGGCAGGCGTTGACCCCTCCAAACCCGAACGAATTGGACAGGACGGTGCGGACGTCGGCCCGGCGGGCGGCGTTGGGAATGTAGTCCAGGTCGCACGCGGGATCGGGCACGTCCTGATTGATGGTAGGCGGCAACACTCCGCGTTGAATGGCCAGAATGCTGAAGACCGCCTCCACCCCGCCGGCGGCGCCCAGCAGATGCCCGGTCATGGACTTCGTGGAGCTGATGGCCAGCCGGCGCGCATGCTCTCCGAAGACCTGCTTGATGGCGCTGGTTTCGATGCTGTCCGCCATCGTCGACGTGGCGTGCGCGTTCACGTATCCGATCGTCTCCGGGGAGAGGCCCGCATCATGCAGCGCGAGCCGCATGCACCGGACCGCGCCCGCCCCGTCTTCCGGCGGCGCGGTGATGTGGTGGGCGTCGGCGGTCATGCCGTAGCCCAGGATCTCGGCGTAGATGCGCGCCCCGCGGCGACGCGCCGACTCGAGTTCCTCCAGCACCAGCACGCCCGCGCCTTCGCCGAGCACGAACCCGTCGCGCTCCCTGTCGAAGGGGCGGCTCGCCCGCTCCGGTTCGCCGTTGCGCGTCGAGAGCGCCTTGGCCGACGCGAACCCCGCGACGCAGAGCGGCGTGATCGCGGCCTCCGTGCCGCCGGCCACCATCGCGTCCGCCTCTCCGTGCTGGATGATCCGGAACGCATCGCCGATGCAGTGATTGCCGGTCGCGCAGGCCGTCACCGCGCAGGAGTTGGGGCCGCGCGCGCCGATCCGCATCGAGACCTGCCCGGAGGCGAGATTGATGATGACCATCGGAATGAAGAAGGGCGAGACGCGGTCCGGCCCCCGGTCCAGCAGGACTTTGTGGTAGGCCTCGATCGCCGGCAATCCGCCGATGCCGGACCCGATGTACACGCCGACCCGGTCGGCATTCTCCTCGGTGACCTTGAGCCCGGAATCATCCACCGCCATCTGGCTGGCGCCGACGGCGTAATGGATGAACGTATCCATTTTCTTGATTTCTTTTTTTTCGATGTAGTCGGCCGGGTTGAAGTCCGTGACTTCCCCCGCGATCTGGCAGGCATGCTTCGAGGGATCGAACCGGGTGATCCGCCGGACCCCCGACTTCCCGGCGCACAGCGCGCTCCAGGTCTTCTCCACGCCGGTGCCCAGCGGGGTGATCAGGCCCAGGCCCGTGACGACGACCCGTCTTTTCAGGATTTCGCCCCCCATGCAGACGCGCAGCCGGTTCGGCGGTGCCTAGCTGTTCTCTTTGATGAAGTCCACGGCGTCCTGGACGGTCAGGATCTTTTCGGCCTTTTCGTCCGGGATCTCGATCTCAAACGCCTCTTCGAAGGCCATCACCAATTCGACGGTATCCAGCGAGTCGGCGCCGAGGTCCTCCACGAACTTGGCGTCCGGGACCACGTCGTCCTCCTCCACGCCCAACTGCTCGGCGATGATCTTCTTCACCCGTTCCTCAATAGCTGCCATAGATTTAGCCACCTCCCACCTCCACATCCAAGATCGCGCAAGGCCGAGCGCGCCTCACGCCATTAACATGCCCCCGTTCACGTGCAGCACGTGCCCCGTGATGTACGCCGCCGCCGGCGAGACCAGAAACCGCACGGCTTCGGCCACGTCCGCCGGGCTTCCGAGCCGGCCCAGCGGAATCTGCTTGAGCAGCGCGTCGCGGACCTCCCCGCCCAGCTTCTCGGTCATGGCCGTTTCGATGAAGCCCGGCGCCACGGCATTCACGGTGATCCCCCGGCTCGCGTACTCGCGGGCCACCGTTTTGGTAAACCCGATGACGGCCGCCTTCGAGGCCGCGTAGTTCGCCTGCCCCGCGTTCCCCATCACGCCGACGACCGACGCGATGTTCACCATGGCGCCGCCCCGCTGCTTGGTCATGGCCGGCAGCACGGCCTTGGTGCAATGGAACGTCCCCTTCAGATTGACGTCCAGCACCGCGTTCCAGTCCTCTTCCTTCATGCGCAGCAGCAGCCCGTCGCGGGTGATGCCCGCGTTGTTGACCAGGATGTCGATGCGTCCCAGCTCGGCCACGACCTGATCGGTCATCGCCTTGACGTCGGCCCACTCGGCCACGTTCGCCTTGATGACCGCCGCGCGGCGGCCGTGGGCCGTCACCGCGGACACCGTCTCCTGCGCGCGGGACACGTCCCAGTCCACCACCGCCACATCCGCGCCCGCGCGGGCCAGCGTCTCGGCGATGGCGCGCCCGATCCCCTGCGCCGCTCCCGTGACAATGGCGACTTTGCCTGCCAGACTCATGCGGCCAGGGCTGCAACCGTCGCGGCCAGACTCGTCGGGTCCTGCACGTTGAACAGACGGAGTTCGGGCGCGATCCGCTTGGCCAATCCCGAGAGGACCTTGCCGGGCCCCACTTCCACGAGCGTATGCATCCCCAGCTGAATCAGGGCGCGCACCGACTCCTCCCAGAGGACGGACGAGGCGAGCTGCCGGACGAGGGACGTCCGGACCTCCGCCGCGCTGCGGATGGGCTTGGCCTCGACGTTATTGACGAGCGGCACCGCCAGGTCCTTCATGGGAACGCCCGCCACGTCGGCGGACAGACGGTCCGCCGCGGACTGCATCAGGGACGTGTGCACCGGCACGCTGACCGGCAGCGGAATGACCTTGCGGCAGCCCTTGGCCTTGGCCAGACGCACCGCCTCCTCGACCGCGGCCTTCTCGCCGGCAATCACGATCTGGCCCGGCGCGTTGAAATTGGCCGGCGCCACCACGCCCAGGGACGACGCCTCCCGGCAGATCTCCGCCACCACCGGACGCTCCATGCCGAGCACGGCGCACACCAGACCCCTTCCCGCCTCGACCGCTTCCTGCATGTAGCGACCCCGTTTGCGAACCAACGCCACGGCGTCCTCAAACACCAGCCCGCCGGCGGCCATCACGGCCGTATACTCGCCCAGGCTGTGTCCCGCCACGGCGCAGGGCTGAATGCCCGCCCGGCTCAACAGCCGGAGCGCGATCGCGCTCACCGTCAGCAGCGCCGGCTGGGTATACTCCGTGAGGTTCAACTGCTCGACCGGTCCCTTCAGGCACAGGGCGGCCACATCATACCCCAGCACGGACCCGGCCTTGTCGAACATCGCCTTCGCATCCGGTTCGTGCTCGTAAAACTCCTGCCCCATCCCGACGGCCTGAGACCCCTGGCCGGGAAAGATGAAGGCCACTCCCGGTGTCATGGCGCTACCATATGAGGGAATTTCGTCTGAGTTGTCAACTGAAAACTACCCTCCATTTTGGTTCGTGAATATGGGCTAAGTGGTTAATCTACAACAAATTCACCGCCGTCGACGCAGACCACATTGCCCGTCAGCCACTGGGCCTTGGGATGGGCCAGCAACCCGATCGCGTCGGCCACATCCTGGGGGGTCGTCAGCCGTCCGGACGGGTTCTTGGCCTGGGCCATCTGGAGCATCCGGTCGGAGCCGGGAATCTTGCGCAACGCCGGCGTGTCGGTCACGCCCGCCATCACGGCGTTGACCGTGATCCCGAGGGGGCCCAACTCCAGCGTCAACTGCCGCACATGGGACTCCAGCGCCGATTTCGCTGAAGACACGGCGCCGTAGGTTTTCCACACGCGGGCCCCCCCCGCGCTGGTCATCGCGAAGATCCGCCCCCCGGAGCCCATCAACTTGCGCCGGACGAGGTCCTGCGTCCAGTACACGAGACTGTTCGCCATCACGTCCAGCGTCATGTCCATCTGGGCCTTCGTCAGGGATTCCGGCTCGCTCTCCGTGATGAAGGGCTTCAGCGTTCCAAAGGCCAGGGAATGCAGCAGCACCCGGATGGGCGGCTTCCCTCCCGTCCCGCCGGCCCGGGCCTGAAACGCGTCCAGCACTTCGCGGCGCTTGTCCGGATCGGCCGCGTTGACGTTGAAGAAGAGGGCCTCCCGGCCCTTGCCCTTGATCGCATCGACGACCCGGTCGACGTTGGCCATGGTCGACTTGCGGTCCAGGTGTACGCCCAGGATATGCATGCCGAGGCCCGCCAGCTCCAGCGAGACGGCCTCCCCGAACCCGCTGGACGCCCCCAGGATCAGCGCCCACGTCCCTTCTAACGGCTGTGTCTGCGTTGCCACGTCGTGTCTCCCCTGCTGCGTTACCACTTCACCACGGCCGACGCCCACGTGAGGCCCGACCCGAAGGCCACCATGAGAATGCGGCTGCCCGGTGCGACCCGTCCCGCCCGGACGGCTTCGTCCAGCGCCAATGGAATCGACGCCGCCGAGGTGTTCCCATACCGGTCGATGTTCAGCATGACCCGGTCTTTCTTCAACCCCAGACGCTCCATGACCGCGTTCACGATCCGCACGTTGGCCTGGTGCGGAATGAAGAGGTCCACGTCGTCGACGCCCAGCTTGTTGGCCTCCAGGGCCTCGCGGGCCGTCGCCTCCAGGGTCCGGACGGCCACCTTGAAGGTTTCATTCCCTTTCATCTTCACGAACTGCTGCCGGTCCGCCAGCATGGCGGCCGAGGCCGGCAGCCGCGACCCGCCGCCCGGCACGCAGACCAGATCCCAGAGATCGCCGTCGGAATGCAGGTGGGTGGACAGGATCCCCCGGTCCTCGTCCGACGGCTCGATCAAGACGGCCCCGGCGCCATCGCCGAAGAGAATGCAGGTGCCCCGGTCGGTCCAGTCCACGACCGACGACATGACCTCCGTGCCCACGACCAGCGCCTTGCGGCACGTGCCGGACCGGACGTAGAGATCGGCCACCGAGAGTCCGTAGAGGAATCCCGAGCAGGCGGCCGCCAGGTCGAAGGCGATCGCGCGGGACGCCTTCAAATTCCGCTGAATCAGGCAGGCCGTCGAGGGCAGCGGCATGTCGGGGGTGCAGGTGGCGACCAGCAGGAGATCGAGGTCCGCGGCGTCCCATCCGCCGGCCGCCAGGGCCGCGCGGGCCGCCTCGGTGCCCAGGTCGGAACTTGCCACGCCCGCGTCCACCACCCGCCGCTCGCGGATGCCGGTCCGCTCGACGATCCATTCGTCCGACGTGGCCACCATGCGTTCGAGGTCGGCATTCCGGAGCACGCGCTTCGGCACCGCCGAACCGGTCGCCACGATGCGGGCTCTCATCGGTCGGCGTCCTTGGGCTTCTCCCCGAGAAGGGCCACGCTCTCTTCGATGTCGCGCTGGATGTGCTCGTTGACCCGCCCGTCGTGGATTTCCTTGGCCACCCGGATGGCGTTCTTGATGGCCCGGCCGGACGAACGGCCGTGCGAGATGATGCAGATGCCGTTGACGCCCAGGAGGGCCGCGCCGCCGATTTCCGCGTAATCCAGGCGCCGCCTGAACCGGCCGAACGCCGGTTTCAGCAGGGCATAGCCGAACCGGCTCAGCATGGACTCGGCGGCAATCTCCTTGATGAGCATTTTCTTGAGGGCCGTCGACACGCCCTCGATGATCTTGAGCGCCACGTTGCCCATGAAGCCGTCGCAGACGACGACATCGGCCGCGCCGGTAAAGATGTCCCGGCCCTCGACATTGCCGACGAAATTCAGCGGGCTTTCCTTGAGACGCTTGAAGGTCTCCTTCGTGACCTCGTTGCCCTTGGTGTCCTCCTCGCCGATGCTGAGCAGGCCGATCGTCGGGTGGGCTTTGTTCAGCACGTGCTGGGCATATTCATGCCCCATGAGGGCGAACTGGGTCAGGTGATGGGCGTCGCAATCCACCGTCGCGCCCACATCCAGCACGATCGTATGGCCCGTCAGCGTGGGAATCAGCGTCGCGATGGCCGGCCGCTCGACTCCCTTGAGCACCCCCAGCAGGAAAAACGCCGTGACCACCGTCGCGCCCGTGTTGCCGGCGCTGACGATGCCGACCGCGTCGCCTTTCTTGACCAGTTCCGTGCCGACCCAGATGGAGGAATCCCGTTTGCGGCGGACGACCTGCGACGGCTGCTCGTGCATTTCGACCCGCTGGGAGGCATGGTGGACGCTCAGGCCGGAAAGACCCTGCACCCCCTGGCGGCGCATCTCCTCCCGGACGAGCGTTTCATCGCCGATCAGGATGATCTCGACCCCGTACTCGCGGACGGCGAGCGCGGCCCCCTCGACTTCGGAGGCCGGAGCGTGATCGCCCCCCATAGCGTCCAACGCGATTCTCATACCGCGCGCAACCCTCGCGTCAGGCTTCTTCGACCGCGATGACTTCCTGACCCTTGTAGGTCCCGCACGTCAGGCAGGTGTAGTGCGGAAGCTTCGGCTGGTGGCACTGGGGACAGATGGACAGGCTTTTCGGACGGATCTTGACCTTGGCCGTCCGCCGCTTGTCCCGGCGAGCCTTGGAATGCTTGTGTTTTGGATTCGGCATGGCTTATTTCCCCTTCAAGTGTTGACGCAGCACCGTCCATCGCGGATCGGGCGGAGGCGCGCACGCGCACGCTCCCCTGTTGAGATCCTGCCCGCACTGGGCGCACAACCCCCGGCAATCGTCCCGGCACTGCGGGTTGAACGGCACGGCCAGGAGCACCTCCTGCCGGACCAGATCGTCCAGGACAATGCCGTCGTCCCGGTAGTAGTAATCCTCCGCCTCGTCCGGCGGCATCGGATGCTCGCCCAGGGGCAGCTCGGGCGGCGGCACGAACTGCGTCGAGATGGGGATGTCCAGCGACGCGGGAAACTCCCGCAGACACCGCACGCACTCGAAGGCAACCGGCACCGCGATCCGGCCGGTGGCCATCACCGCCTTGTCGGCCTTGACCAGAAAGACGTCGACCGCAACGGGCTCCAGAAAGCGAACGCCGGTGGCGGCCAGATCGAGCGCGGCCGGATCTTCCTTGACCGACAGGCTCAACCCCTCGTCAGGGATCTCAGAGACCTTGACCTCGGCCATGGTCCCTCCTCACGGCGATGCAGCGAGGCGGACTTACCGCTCCTCCGCAAACGCCACCAGCGCGATCGTGCGGGCCCGTTTGATGGCGATCGTCAATTCGCGCTGGTGCCCCAGGCAATTGCCGGACATCCGGCGGGGAATGATCCGGCCCCGCTCGGTCAGAAAATTGCGGATCAAGCCGACATCCTTATAATCAATGGCGACCTTGTCGTGACAAAACCGGCACACGCGCCGGCGCTGAAAAAATCGTCCTCGTTCCACGTGCGCGTCTCCTCAGATCGGTTCGTCGGATTCGAAGTGCGGCGCATCCTCGACGGGTTCTTTTGCGTGGCTCTCCCCGCCCTGGTCCTGGCGCTTCGACAGGAACCGGATATTTTCCGCCACCACCTCGTGCTTCGTGACTTTCTGCCCGTCCTTGGTCTCGAACTTCCGCATCTGCAGGCGCCCTTCGACCAACGCTCCGTTGCCCTTGCTCAGATATTGCCCGCAGGTCTCCGCCTGCTTGCCGAACACGACGATGTCGACGAAGCACACCTCTTCCTTCAGGTCCTCGCCCTGCCGGTACTTGCGGTTGACCGCCAGCCCGAAGTTGGCGATCGGCGTGCCGCTGGGGGCATACCGGATCTCCGGATCCCGGGTCAGGTTGCCCATCAGAATGATCTTATTGAACCCCGCCATGCTCCGGTTCCTTGGCGGGTTCGGCGCCGGGGGCGCGCAACCCGCGTTCGTCGGTCTTGACGGTCAGAAACTTCAACGTGGCGTCGTCCAGGCGGAACAACCGCTCGACCTCGGACACCACGGCCCCGTTGCCCCGATAGTTGAGCTGCACGTAGACGCCCTTTTTTTCCTGCTTGATCTCGTAGGCCAGCTTCTTTTTCCCCCAGCTGGCGAGATTCTCGACGGTCCCGCCGGCTTTTTCGACGGTGGCCTTGACCTTCTCGAGGACTTTGGGGATTTCCTCATCGGCCAGCGTGGGCCGCAGGATGAAGATAGACTCGTAGAGCTGTGGCATGCCGCTAACGCCTCCTCATGGATAAAGCCCCGGAACCGGGCCCGGAGCAAGGGGACTGCAAAGAGCGGCTCACCGTAACACAGCCCTCCGCCAGAATCAAGAAGGCGCCTGCGGCTTCCGTAGCCGCGAAGTCTTGGCTGAGCGGCGTTCCTATTGCCCCCTAGACATTGAACCGGAAGAAGAGCACGTCGCCGTCCTTCACCAGATAGTCGCGCCCTTCCAGGCGGAACAAGCCCTTCTCCTTCACGCCTGCTTCGTTCCCGCAGGCGATCAGATCATTGTAATGGTAGGCTTCCGCCCGGATGAACCCCCGCTCCATGTCGGAATGGATCTTCCCGGCGGCCTGGGCGGCTTTCGTGCCTTCCCGGAGCGTCCAGGCCCGTGATTCCGTTTCGCCGGCGGTGAAAAACGTGATCAGCCCCAGCAGGTCATACGCCGTGCGGACCAGCCGGACCAGCCCGCCTTCCCCGATGCCGAGTTCCCGGAGATAGTCGGCCCGGTCGTCGGACGCCAGTGTGGACACCTCCGCCTCGATGTTCCCGGCGATCGTCACGGCCCGCGCTCCGCGGGCTACGGCCAGATCCGACACCCGGCGCACGGCCGGCGTCTCTTCCTGGCCTTCGCCGATGTTGACGGCGAACACCACGGGTTTGGCCGTCAGCAGCTGGTACTCGCGCAACCAGCCCTGCTCCGCAACGGAGGGCGCCCCGCTTCCGAGCCACTCCCCCTTTCCGAGCCGCTCGATGAGCCCGCTGAGGAAGGCCATCTCCTGGGCCGATCCCGCTTCGCCCGCCCGCACCTTCTTCTCAAGTTTGTCCTTGCGGCGCTCGAGCGTCTGCAGGTCGGCGAGCATCAGCTCGGTTTCAATCAGGCCGATGTCGCGCTCCGGGTCCACCTCGCCCACCACATGCATCACATCGGGATTGTCAAAGCACCGGACCACGTGCACCAGGGCGTCGGCCTCGCGGACCTGGCCCAGGAATTGATTCCCGAGCCCCTCGCCCACGCTGGACCCTTGAACAAGCCCGGCGATGTCGCGGAACTCGATGGCCGTGGGCGTGATTTTTTTTGATTTGAAGATCTGCGTGAGCCGGACCAGCCGTTCATCCGGGATCACCGCCACGCCGATATTGGGCTCGACGGTGGAAAACGGATAGTTGGCAACCACCGCCTTGCCGCTGACCAGGGCGTTGAAGATCGTGGATTTCCCGACGTTGGGCAGGCCGATGATGCCGCAATTTAAAGCCATCGTGTGTCTCTCAGGGGAAACGGTGCGGTCAGTCGGGCTTCACGTTGAAGCGGTTCATGGCGGCCATCAATCCCTCGGCGATCCAGCACTCCAGGGCCTGGACCGCCTGCTGCACCGCATCATCAAGAACCGTCCGCTCGCGTGACGGGAGGGGCGCCAGAACGTATTCCGCCGCATCGTCGCCCGCAGGCGGACGTCCGATCCCTACCTTGAGCCGGGCGAATCGGTCCGAGCCCAGAGCGTCGATGAGGGAAAGCACCCCGTTGTGGCCGCCGGCCCCCCCGCGGGATTTGATGCGCAGGCGGCCGGGGTCGAGATCAAGATCGTCGTGAACGACGAGCACGTCACCGAGGTCCAGCGCGAGGTCGGCGACCAGGGCGGCGACGACCGGCCCGCTCCGGTTCATGTAGGTCTGCGGCTTGACCAGGGTGACCTGGTCACCGCCCACGTGCCCGCGGGCCACGGCTGCCTCGCCGTGCCGTCTGAACTTCAGCCCGGCGTCGGCCGCCAGCGCCTCCACCACGAGAAAGCCTGCATTGTGCCGGGTTCCGACATACGCCTGACCGGGATTGCCGAGGCCGACGATTAATCGCACACTCTATCTCACCCGCCCGACCCCGGACCCGCCTGGACGGGTCCTTCTTCCCGTGGGCTACTTTTTCTTCTCCCCTTTGGCGTCCTTCCCTTCCTTCTTCGCCTCTCCCTTGGCATCGGCGGCAGGCGCAGCGGCTCCGGCAGCAGGCGCAGCGGCTCCCGGCTTCGCGCCCGGAGCGGCGGCGGCCTCCTCCGCGCCTTCCTCTTCCTTGCCCTTGCCGATGACCTCGGGCTCGGCCGCGCCTTCGCCGGCCGGCGTGGTGGACAGCAGGGCTTCCAGTTTCGCTTCGGAGATCGGAGCGGCGATGCTGACCACCATCATGTTGGGGTCATCCAGGATTTTGATTCCCGGCGTGAGAGGCACTTCCTTGACGTGGATCCCCTGATTGATCTTGAGCGCGGTCGGATCCACCGTGATATGAGCCGGAATCTGGCCCGGCAGACACTCGACATGCAGCTCGCGCATGTTGTGCTGCAGGATGCCGCCCTCGGCCACGCCCGCCGGCGTCCCTTCGGTGACGGCCACCGGCACGCGGACGCGGACCGGCTTGTTCAGGGCCACCTCGAACAGGTCGGCGTGCAGGAGCGCGCCCGTGATGGGATCAAGCTGGTAGTCCTTCAGCATGGCGGTCCGTTTCAGGTCCTTCCCGCCCTTGGCGATGCTCAGATTGAGCAGGGAATTGGACCCGGAGTCCGAATGGAGCACCTTGCGGATCTCGGCGGGATCCACCGTCAACGCGAGACACTCCCCCTGCCCGTACAGAATTCCCGGAATCTTCCCCTGGCGCCGCAAGGTCCGGGCCACACCCTTCCCGACCGCCTCGCGGGTTTCCACTTTCACGTCAAACTGCATGGCACACCTCTTCCTTCAAACACACCGGCGTTAAACAAACAGCGAGCTGACTGACTCTTCTTCATGGATACGCTTGATGGCCTCCCCCAGCAGCGGAGCCACAGAGAGCACACGCAGCTTGGGACAGGTCCGCTCTTTCCCGTTGAGGGGAATCGTATTCGTCACCACCACTTCCTCGAGCTTCGAGGCGTTCAACCGCTCCAGGGCCGGCCCCGACAGCACCGCATGGGTGCAGGCGGTCCAGACGCGGCGGGCGCCGCGCTCCACGCACGCCTGGGCGCCTTGGGCGATGGTCCCGGCCGTGTCGATCATGTCGTCCAACAAAAGCGCGTCACGGCCGGACACGTCCCCGATGATGTGCATGACTTGGGACTCATTGGGCCCCTCCCGCCGCTTGTCGATGATCGCGAGGTTGGCCGGAATCCGTTTGGCGAAGGCGCGGGCGCGTTCGGCGCCGCCGGCGTCCGGCGAGACGACCACGAGGTCCTTCCCGCCCCGTTTTCCGACGTACTCCAACAGCACCGGCGCGGAGTAGAGGTGGTCCACCGGGATATTGAAAAATCCCTGGATCTGCCCGGCGTGCAGGTCCATCGTGAGCACCCGGTTCGCGCCCGCCGTCGCGATGAGATCCGCCACCAGCTTGGCGGAGATCGGCACGCGGGGCTGATCTTTCCGGTCCTGCCGGCCGTATCCATAGTATGGGATGACGGCCGTAATCCGGTAGGCCGAGGACCGTTTGAGCGCGTCGAGCAGGAGCAACAGCTCCATCAAGTGCTTGTTGACGGGATCGCAGATCGACTGGAACAGAAAGACATCCTTGCCGCGAACGTTCTCGTTGACCTGCACCCGGATCTCGCTGTCGCTGAAGGTCGACACCAGGGCGTTCCCCTGCTCAACCTTGAGGTAATCGCAAATCTCTTTGACGAGCGCCGGGTTGGAGTTCCCGGCGAACACCTTCAATTCGTGCACCTACGGTCTCCTTACTGGGGATACGTGCCGGCGTTCCGCCGCGGAGGAAAACGTGTCAATGTAATCCATCGTTCTTTGGATTGTCAACCGAGCGAAGTCCCCACCGGCTGCCCCTGCGTCCTGGTCACCCACGTTCGCCAGCCGGGACGCCGGTCCAGCCCGTCAGCCGCCGCCCTGGCCGAGCGCTCGTCGGCAAACAGGCCAAAGACGGTCGAGCCGCTGCCAGAGAGCAGGGCGGCTTCCGCCCCGCGCGTGACGAGCAACAGCCGAATCTCCCGCAGCACCGGGTGCTCGGCCTCCATCACCGGGGCAAAATCGTTTCCGACCAGCGGCAGCAGATCGGGCCACTTCACCACGGGCGGATCGCCCGTGACCGGATGGGGTGCAAAACGCGGCAGCCGGCCCGGCGGCTCTTCCCGATTCGCGCGAGCCGCCGCCAGTTTCCCATAGGCCCAGGCGGTCGGAATCGCGATGCCGGGATTGACCAGCAGGAGCCAGCGCTCCCCCTCCAATTGCAGCGGGGAGACCCGCTCGCCCCGCCCTTCGACCAGCGCCGTCGGCCCATAGAAGAAGAAGGGGACATCGCTGCCCACTTCCGCCCCGACCGCGGCCATGTCATCCCTGGACCAGCCGGTCTGCAGAAGGGTCGCCAGCGCCCGGATGGTGGCGGCCGCATCGCTGCTGCCGCCGCCGACCCCGGCCGCCACCGGCAAGCGCTTCCGCACGACGAGTCGGATTCCCTGGCGCCGTCCCAACCGCGCCAGCGCGCGTTCCGCCGCCCGGCAGGCCAGGTTCGTGGAGTCGGTCGGCAGGTCGGCGCCCTCGCACGTCATCCGGACGCCCTCGCCGCCGTCGGTTTCCGCGATCACCGTGTCGGACAGGTCAAACGCCTGCATCACCGACCACAGGTTATGATAGGCATCCGGCCGTCGATCCAGCACGCGCAGGACGAGATTCACCTTCCCGGGCGCCGCCACTTCGATTCCACGGCTAGCCACCCGCGTCGTCCTCCTCGTCGTCCGGTCCCGCGCCTGCGCCGTTCCCCGCCTTGATTTCGTATTTGTCCAGACGATAGCGGAGGGAGCGCGCGTTGAGCTTCAACAGGCGGGCGGCTTCTTTTTTCACGCCCCCGCTGCGCTCCAGGGCCTTGACCAGCAATTCCCGCTCGATCCCGTCGATCAGGGACTCCAGGTCGAGCCCCTCGGACGGAATGTCGGCCGGCACTTTCGGCTCGGTGCCCCTGGCAAGCCCCCCCAACCATTGGACCACATCGTCCAGGGTGATGTCAGGCCCCGGCGCCAGCGCCACCACCCGTTCGAGCACATTCTCCAGTTCCCGAACATTGCCCCTCCACTCATTGCGTTGGAGCGCCTGCATCGCCGCCGGCGTCACCGTCAGCGCCGGCTTCCCGGCTTTCCGGCCGAAGACGGCGAGGAAATGCTGCACCAGCAGAGGCACATCATCGGCATGCGCCCGCAACGGAGGGAGCGTGATGGGAATCACATTCAGGCGGTAGTACAGATCTTCACGGAACGATCCCTGGGCCACCGCCTTGGAGAGATCCTTGTTCGTGGCGGAGATGATGCGCACGTCCACCTTGACATCCCGTGTGCCCCCGACCCGCCGGAACTCCGGCGTCTGGAGCACCCGCAGCAGCTTGACCTGGATGCCCAGCGGCGCCTCGCCGATCTCGTCGAGAAAGAGCGTGCCGCCGTCGGCCACTTCGAAGAGCCCTTCCTTGTTGGACACGGCGCCGGTAAAGGACCCGCGCATGTGGCCAAAGAGCTCGCTCTCCAGCAGCGGCTCCGGCAAGGCGCCGCAGTTCACGGTTACGAAGGGACGCTCCCGGCGCGGGCTGCTGTCGTGGATGGCCCGCGCGACCAGTTCCTTGCCGGTGCCGCTCTCTCCGCAAATAAGAACCGCGCCGGAATTGTCCGACACCCGCGTGATCAGATCGAAGACTTTTCGCATCGGCGCGCTGGTGCCGACGATATTTTTGAACTCCTCCCGCGCCTTCAGCTCCCGCTTCAAGAAGCGGTTTTCCGTCACCAGGCGCTGGGCCTCCAACGCCATGCGGATTTTCCAGACCACATACCCGTTGTCGCCCCAGGGCTTCGGCAGGACGTCAAACGCTCCGAGGTTCATCGCTTCGACCCCGACGGCAAGGTTGGCAAACGCCGTGAGCACGATGACGTCGGTATCGGGCGCCATCTCTTTGACGGCGCGGAGGACATCCATGCCTTGCAGGCGGCCGGGCATCTTCAAGTCCGTGATGACGAGATTGAAGCTGTCGGCTTTGAGCATCTGGAGCGCTTCCTGGCCGTCCGCGGCCGCCACGACGCCGTACCCTTCGGCTTTGATGAAGGCCAGCAGCGTTTCGCGGATGAGCCGCTCATCCTCCACGATGAGAATTCTGGCAGGCGCCGTCGACATCACTTCGCCGCCACCCCGGCGGCGGGCAGGGTCAGCCGGACACGGGTCCCCACCCCCGGCACGCTTTCCACCTGCACACGTCCGCGATGGTCTTCCATGATCCGGTGGACCACCGAGAGCCCAAGCCCGGTTCCCTCCGCCTTGGTGGTGAAGAAGGGATCGAAAATTTTATCGCGATGCTCATCCTCGATACCCTGACCGGTATCCTCAAACACGATGTCGATCGACTCGCCGTCCAGCCCGCCGGCCCCCGATACCCAGTGCGTCGAAACCGTCAGCGTCCCCCCGCCCGGCATAGCCTGACAGGCGTTCAGTCCTAGATTCCAGCAGACCTGTTGCATCTGGTCGGGGTCCAGCAGAGCCATGATGCGTTCCGGCGCCAGATGCCGGATGAATCGGACCCTGCCGCTGTATTCCGGGGTCTGCTCCAGCATGCTGACCGTATTGCCGACCAACGCGTTGACGTCGCATTCCTTGAGATTGAGCTGGCGCGGGCGGGCGTACTGCAGAAAATCCGAGACGATCCCGCTCAACCGTTCGGTCTCACGCAGAGCCAGATCCAGCAACGGCCGATTGTCATCAGACGGCCGCAGGTCCTTCCGGAGCACTTGCATTGAGCCGGACAGAGCGGCGAGCGGATTGCGGATTTCGTGCGCCATGCCCGCCGACACCTCGCCGATTTTGGCCAGCCATTGCCGGCGCCGGTTTTCCTCTTCCATCTTTTTCTGCAGGCTGATGTCCTGGAACACGCCGACCATCCCGATGGGGACCCCTTGCTCGTCGTACAGTGTCGACAGGTTCATTCCCAAGAGAATCCTCCGGCCGTCCTTCCGGGTGCTCACCTCCTCGATCCCGCCCGGGACGGTGGCGGGCGGAAAATGGTCGCGCACGCGAACCGGCCAGGCGAACACGTCCCACCAGAACCGGCTGCGGACCTCCGTTTTGGCGTACCCCATGACCATCTCGGCTTTTTTATTGAAGGAGGTGATCTGGCCTTCCGAGTCCGTCGTAAAGACGCCGCTGTCGATGCTCTCCAGGATGAAGCGGTGGATCTCCTGCAGCTCGGTCAGGTCACGCGCCTTCTTCTCGAGGCGTTCGGCCAGCGTCCCGCTCAGATAGCCCACCATGAGAAAACCCAGCACGTTGATGGACAGATTGTAGAAAATTTCGGGGACCGGCAGGTCCGTCACCCGGGGCAACGACAGCAAGGGGAACATCTCATAGGTGGAGCGGTAGTACTGGATGTCTACGATCGCGCCATAGAAGATGCCGGCCACCGAGGCGGCCGCCAGGCCGCCGGGCCTGGACAACAGCGCGCTCGCCGCCGTGATCGATATGATATAGAGCAGAGAAAAGGGGCTCTCCACTCCCCCGGTCAGCGCCACCAGCACGGTCTCGAAGAGGATATCCCCTCCGATCTGAAGATAGGCGAACAGAGCCAGTCGCTCGATCCGCTTGATGAGGAGACCGTATAAGATGGTGAGCAGGTAGGTCGCGACGATCAGGCCGTAATAGGCCGGGATGGACTGGGTGCTCTTGCCGATCTGGAAATAGATCAGGACGCCCAGGGTCAGGGTCACCACGGCGACCCTGATGCCCATGAGCCACTTCAGCTTATCTCGGAGGGCCTCCATACATCGTGCCGAACCGCGCCCACGCCTTAGCCGACGACCGAGGCCATCTTGAAGATAGGCAGATACATCGCGATCACGATGCCGCCGATCACCACCCCTAGGAACACCATCAGCGCGGGTTCCAGGAGCGCCGTCAGGGCCGAGACTGCCGCGTCCACTTCTTCATCGTAGAAGTCGGCGATCTTGCCGAGCATCGCGTCCAATGCACCCGTCGCCTCGCCGACGTTGATCATCTGGACGACCATGGGGGGGAACACGCCGGTCTTGCCCAGCGGCTCCGACAACGATTTGCCCTCTCCCACGCTGGTGCGCGCGTCCATGATCGCATTCTCCACGATCTTGTTCCCGGCGATCCGCGCCACGATTTCCAGCCCTTCCATGATCGGCACGCCGCTCTGCAGCAGGGTCCCGAAGGTGCGGGTGAACTGCGCCACCGCAATCTTGCGGATGAGATCACCGGCCACCGGCAGTTTCAGCATCAATGCATCGATTTGGAGCTTGCCGGGCGGCGTCGCGTAATATTTCTTGAGCATATAGATGCCGCCGCCCGCCGCGGCGATCATCACAATAATGTACTTCTGCATGAACTCGCTGACGCCCATCACGAACAAGGTGGGGGCGGGCAGGGTCCCGCCGAATTCCGTGAACATTTTGGCGAAGATCGGAATTACGAAGACCAGCAGCACCGACACCACGATGATGGCGACGCCTATGATGGCCGACGGGTAGACCATGGCCGATTTGATCTGGCCCTTCAATTTCGCCGCCTTCTCGAGCTGGGCGGCAAGGCGGATCAGCGTGCCATCGAGCGCGCCGCCGACTTCGCCGGCCTGCACCATGTTGCAGTAGAGGCCGCTGAAAACTTTGGGGTGCTTCTTGAGGGCATCGGCGAACGTGGTCCCGGATTCCACGTCCCCCTTGACTTCGCCGATCAGCCTGCCGAAGGTCTTGTTGTCGCACTGGGCAGAAAGAATTTCCAGGCACTGGACCAGCGGAAGGCCGGCGCCGATCATGGTCGCGAACTGGCGGGTAAAGATGACGATGTCCTTGTCGGTGATCTTCTGCTTTTTCTCGCCGAAGGCGGCCTTCTTTTTCTTCTCCTCGATCGTGGTAACGGTCACGCCCTGGGAACGCAGCTGGTCGATCGCCGCGTCGCGGTTGTCGGCATTGATGTCCGCCGTGACGGACTTGCCACCCTTGGCTTTCCCTGCGTATGCAAAGACGGGCATGCAGTCACCTCATGCGGTCGGTTGTGGTCTGAACCTTACTCGGCAACGGAGACGCCCTCGACCTCGGATATCGACGTGACGCCCTGCGCCACCTTGAGATGGCCGCTCATCCTGATGTTCCGGACGCCTTCCTCAACCGTAATTTTCTTGAGTTCGTCCGTCGACGCGCCGCGGAGAATCGCCGTCCGGATGTTCTCCGTGATGGGCATCATCTGATAGAGCGCGACGCGTCCCTTGTACCCCTTGTTGTTGCACTTGTCGCACCCTTTTCCCTTCATGGGCGTGGCGCCGGCTATGTCTGCGTCGATCATGCCGAATTTTTTCATGACTTCGGGAGTGACGCTCGGGTCCGGTTCCTTGCAGCCCCCGCAAATGCGCCGGCACAGGCGCTGGGCGATGACCAGGATCACGGAGGAGGCGACCAGGAACGGCTCGATGCCCATGTTGAGGAGCCGGTTGATGGTGGCCGGCGCGTCGTTGGTGTGGAGCGAGGCCATGACCAAGTGGCCGGTCATGGCGGCCTTGATCGCGATCTCGCCCGTCTCGAAGTCCCGGATCTCGCCGATCAGAATGATGTCGGGGTCCTGCCGGAGGAAGGACTTCAAGGCCGCCGGAAAGGTCA
Organism: Nitrospirota bacterium; assembly: GCA_004298335.1. GTDB lineage: Bacteria > Nitrospirota > Nitrospiria > Nitrospirales > NS-4 > SCTG01. The sequence continues at coordinate 10,792 of SCTG01000093.1, read as the reverse complement.
ATCCGATGTCCGGTTGGACCAGGACCTGGTTGATCCCCATGAAGTTAAACTCGACCGGGTCCTCGGCCGTGGAGATGTTCACATCGACAGTGTTGACGGCCTGCAGGCAGGAATAGAGGGTCACGGTCTTGCCGCTCCCGGTCGGTCCCGTAACGAGCAGCATCCCATACGGAGCCGCCAGCGCGGAATTGAGGTCCGCTGCCTGCTTCGCGTCGAAGCCGAGTTTGTCCTTGTCCACCTGGATGTTGGACTTGTCCAAAAGCCGGAGACAGCCTTTCTCGCCGAAAAGCGTGGGCAGGATCGACACGCGGAAGTCGATATCCTTTTTAGGCCCCAGCTTGAGCTTGATGCGCCCGTCCTGCGGGAGCCGACGTTCGGCGATGTCCAGCTTGGACATGATTTTGATGCGGGAAATGATCGCGTTCTTCACTTTCAATGGCAGATTCATGACCGTCTGAAGGTCGCCGTCCACCCGATACCGGATGCGGAACACGGTCTCGTACGGCTCGATGTGGATGTCGCTGGCCCCCACCTTCATGGCATTGACCAGGATGCCGTTGACCAGTTTGACGATCGGCGCCTCCACCTCGCCGGTGATCACACCACCGTCCTGCTCCGTCTCGGCGACTTCCACGGAATCCAACGCATCGCCGACGGTCTTGTCGAAGTCCTCGACATCCACCGTGGGCCCTTCTTGGGCTTGGCCGAGAGCGGCCAGTTCATCGCCTTCGGGGGCATCCGACAGGGTGTAGTCCTTGGCTTGCAGAATGCTCTTGGCGGCGCCGGCGGCATCCGCAGCGCCCGCCGCTCCGCCTCCGTAATACTTCTTGATCGTCTCGATGAGCGAGGTCTCGGCGGCAATGACCGGCTCAATCGTATAGTTGGTGCGGAACTTGAGGTCGTCGAGCGCGAAAATATTGGTCGGATCGAGCATCGCCACCGTCAACGTGGCGCCGACCCGCCTCAACGGCAACACCATGTGTTTTTTGACCAGTTCCAGGGGCACGAGCTTGATGATGGCGGGATCGATATTCTGGTACATTTTCAGGTCAACGGCCGGCACCCGGTACTGCTGGGCGAGAAACGCGAGGAGTTTTTCCTCCGGGACGTAGCCCATTTTGACCAGCGTGCTGCCCAGCCGGCTGGCGCCTTTGGACGCTTTCACGGTGGCCAGCGCTTCATTGAGTTGCTGCTCGGTAATGAGCTTCGCGTCAACGAGCAACTTGCCTATCTTGTCAGCAACAACAGCCATGGCCCTTACCCCGCCTTGTGGAATGGTTAAACCGAGAAAAAGCTCCCGATAAACATAGGGAAAGAGTGTACTGCGTCATGCTGCCCTTGTCAAACGGAGGTGGTGATTTCAGCGACACGGACCGATGCCGTCAGACCAGGTCAGGATGATAGGCGCGGATGCCGCGATAGACGTATTGCAGCCCCGAAACGACGGTCAGGGTCAGCATGAGCGCCAGCAGGGGCATCAACTCGCGGACATCCTGCTGGAGCGCAATCAGCGCCAGCGCCAGGGCAAGATAGGACAACTGCGCCAGCGTCGTTCCTTTGCCGAGGACGGTCGGCACCACCTCGATCGGGGTCTGCGTCACATGAAGGAGCAGGGTTCCCGCGACAATGATAAGATCGCGGCTGACGACCACGATCGCGACCCAGCCCGGCACGAGGTGAAGAACCGACAGCGTCACGAAGGCCGAGGTCAACAGCAGCTTGTCGGCCAGCGGATCCAGGTAGGCCCCGAGTTTCGTGCGCTGGTTTGCCATTCGGGCGATCACCCCGTCCAGGATGTCCGTCACCCCCGCGGCCAGAAGCGTCCAGAGCGCCCACTGGTACCGTCCATAGGTAAGGAACCCTATAAAGAACGGGATGAGGAGGATACGGAGCACCGTCAGGGAATTGGGAAGATTCATGGGTTCTTGAGAAAGGGAGCCTACCAGACGGTCGCAATGAATTCTAGGAAAACATTCCGCCCGCGCCAATCGCGGAAACGCCGTCCCCGGTTTCTTGACAATCGCTGCAAGTCTTCGATAAAGTGTGCTTTCTGGAGGATTTTCGGCTCACGGGCCTTTCATTTTATGCAGGTGACAATCAACGGCAAGCCTGAGGCAGTGCAGGGAGGAACCATCCTGGAGATTCTCAAAGCCAAGGACATCAGCCCCCAGATGGTCGCGGTCGAGCTCAACTCGAAGATCCTGGAGCGTGACGAATTGGCCAGCACCGTGGTCAAAGACGGCGATGCGATCGAGCTGCTCTTCTACATGGGCGGAGGTCGCTGAATGTCCGGCGCCTCGTCCACCATTACCGAACTCATCGGCCGCACGCCTCTGGTTCGCCTCAACCGCCTGACCCCGGAAGGCGGCGCCGCAATTTACGCCAAGGTGGAATACTTCAATCCGGGCGGCTCGGTCAAGGACCGCATCTGCCTCAACATGGTCGACGAGGCGGAGCGGCAGGGCAAGCTCAAGCCCGGCGCCACGATCATCGAACCGACGAGCGGAAACACGGGCATCGGGCTGGCCCTGATCAGCGCCGTGCGGGGCTACAAGCTGATTCTCGTGATGCCGGAGAGCATGAGCATGGAACGGGCCAGCCTGCTGTCCTCCTACGGCGCGCAGCTCGTCCTCACGGCCGCCTGGGAAGGCATGAAGGGCTCCATCAAGGAGGCCGAGAGCCTGGTCGCCGCGAACCCGGAGTACTTCATGCCGGACCAGTTTTCGAACCCGGCGAACCCGGCCATGCACCGGAAGACGACGGCCCTCGAAATCTGGGAGGCGCTCGACGGCCGGATCGACGCCTTCGTCACGGCGGTCGGCACCGGCGGCACGATCACGGGCTGCGGCGAGGTCTTCAAGGAACGGAACCCGAAGATCAAGGTGATCGCCGTGGAACCGGCCGGCTCCCCTGTCCTGTCGGGCGGGGACCCGGGTCCGCATCGCATCCAGGGCATCGGCGCGGGGTTCGTCCCCAAGGTCCTGAACCGCTCGATCCTGGACGGCGTGCTCACGGTGACCGATGAGGAAGCGTACCAGACGGCCAAGCTGCTGGCGAAAAAGGAAGGGCTCCTGGTCGGCATTTCCTCGGGCGCCAACGTCGCCGCGGCGCAGAAAGTCGCGGCCGAACTGGGACCCGGCAAGAACGTCGTCACCATCCTGTGCGACACAGGCGAGCGCTACATCAGCATCGAAAAATACTTTAACATTTAGCGGCACGTCCCCCAACAATAGGAAGCCCATGCCGTTCATCCCGGATTCCGAAGAACAGGTCGCCCGCTACAGCCGGCACATCCTCCTGCCGGAAGTCGGCGGCAAAGGCCAGAAGAAGATCGGCCTGGCCAAGGTCCTCATTGTCGGCGCCGGCGGCCTGGGCTCCCCCGCCGCGCTCTACCTGGCCGCGGCCGGCGTCGGGACGATCGGCCTGATCGACGGCGACGTCGTGGACCTCTCCAATCTCCAGCGCCAGGTGATCCATCAAACCGCCGATATCGGGCGTCCCAAGGTGGAGTCCGCCAAAGCCAGGATTCTCGCCATCAACCCCGGCGTCGCGGTCGACACCTACTACACGCGCCTCACCGCCGAGAACGCGCTGGACATCATCGGCCGGTATGACATCGTGCTGGACGGCGTGGACAATTTCCCTGCCAAGTTCCTGATCAACGACGCCTGCTTCTTCGCGCGCAAGGCCCTGGTGCACGGCGGCATCCTGCGGTTCGACGGGCGGGTGTTCACCATCCTGCCGGGCAAAAGCGCGTGCTACCGCTGCGTCTTCAAGCAACCGCCGCCGCCGGGATTGGTGGCCAGTTGCCAGGAAGCCGGCGTGATCGGCGCGCTGGCCGGCGTCATCGGGACCATCCAGGCGACCGAGGTGCTCAAGCTCATCCTGGACCGCGGCCGCCTCCTTACCGACCGGCTCCTGGATTACGACGCGCGCCTGACACGTTTTCGCGAAATCAAAATCGCCAGGAACCCGAAATGTCCGCTGTGCGGGGAGCATCCCGACATCACCCAACTCACCGAGCACGAGCCGGAGGTCTGCGCGGTCAAGACCGCGTAAACGCGCCATGGCGTCCCCCACCACCACCGACAAGATCAAAGGGCTGGTTTGCCGGGAATGCGGGAAGGAGTACCCGCCGGTCTCCCTGCACGTCTGCGACATGTGCTTCGGCCCACTGGAAGTCCAGTACAACTACCAGGCCATCAAGTCGTCGATCTCCCGCAAAACGATCGAGGCCGGGCCCAAAAGCCTCTGGCGGTACGTCGCCCTGCTGCCGATCCAGGGCGAGCCCACAGTGGGGCTCTACGCTGGCTTCACCCCGCTGATCCGGGCCAAAAACCTCGGCGACGAACTCGGCCTGGACAAGCTCTACATCAAGAACGACACCGTGAACCACCCGACCCTGTCGTTCAAGGACCGCGTCGTCTCGGTGGCGCTGACCCGCGCCCTCGAGCTGGGCTATGACACCGTGGCCTGCGCCTCCACCGGGAACCTGGCCAACTCGGTCGCGGCCCATGCGGCGGCGGCCAAGATGCAGTGCTACGTCTTCATTCCCCACGACCTGGAAGCCTCCAAGGTGCTGGGCAACCTCGTGTATCGTCCGAACGTCGTCGAGGTCGAAGGCAATTACGACGACGTGAATCGTCTCTGCAGCGAGATCGCCGGCGAGCACAAATGGGCCTTCGTCAACGTCAACATCCGCCCCTACTACGCCGAGGGGTCCAAGACGCTGGCCTACGAGGTCGTCGAGCAGCTCGGGTGGACCGCCCCCGACCAGATCGTCATTCCGATGGCCTCCGGCTCCCTGCTCACGAAGGTCTGGAAGGGACTCAATGAATTCCACAAGCTGGGCCTGATCGACCGCGTAACCACCAGGGTGCACGGGGCGCAGGCGGAAGGCTGTTCGCCCATCTCCGCGGCCTACAAGCAGGGACGAGACTTCTTCAAGCCGGTGAAGCCCAACACCATCGCCAAGTCGCTGGCGATCGGCAATCCCGCCGACGGCTATTACGCGCTCAAGGCCGCGGCCGAGAGCGGCGGGGCCATGGACGCCGTGACCGATGAGGAGATCGTGGAAGGCATGACGCTCCTCGCGCAGACCGAAGGCATCTTCGCCGAGACGGCCGGCGGCGTGACCATCGGCGTCCTCAAGAAGCTGGTGAAACAGGGCGTCATCAAGCGGACCGACACGACGGTCGCCCTGATCACGGGCAACGGCCTGAAGACGCAGGAGGCGGTCATGCATGCCGTCGGCCGCCCGACGCGGATTTCCCCGAGCCTGGCGCAGTTCCAGAAAACGTTCAACCTGGGCAAACACGAGAGGTAAGCTCCCGATGGTGAAGATTCGGATTCCCACGCCCCTGCGGCCGTTGACGGGAGGGAAAAGCGAGGTGGAGGCGATGGCCTCGGACATCCAGTCGATGATCGAGTCGCTCAACGGGCAATTCCCCGGCCTCAAGGACCGGGTCTGCGACGACAAGGGCGAGATCAGGCGCTTCGTGAACATCTACCTCAACGAGGAAGACATCCGCTTCCTGAAAGGCAAGGACACGCCCCTCAAGGACGGCGACGAGATCTCCATCGTGCCCGCCATCGCCGGCGGGGCCCATCCTTCTCAAGGGGACGCCTGATGGCACACCTCCGCTTCCACTTGCGGTTTCCCGAGGACAAGATCAAGGAGCCGGTCCTCTGCCAGATCAACCGCGAATTCCCGAAGGTCGACACGAACATCCGGCGGGCGGATGTCCGCGAGAAAACCGGATGGATGGATATCGAGTTCGCCGGCGAGCCGGCCGAAGTCGAGCGGGCGATCGACGGCATCCGGAAGAAGGGCGTCATCGTGGACCCCATCGAATTGAACGTGGTGGAATGACGCCCGTGGAATTCACCGACACCCAGGTCGAGCGCTACAGCCGGCACATCATCCTTCCCGATGTCGGCGGGAAGGGACAGATGAAGCTCGCCAACGCCAGGGTGCTCATCATCGGCGCCGGCGGCCTCGGCTCCCCGGCGGCGTTCTACCTCGCCGCGGCCGGCATCGGCACGATCGGGTTGGTGGACGGCGATGTGGTGGACCTGTCGAACCTCCAGCGCCAGATCCTCCACACGACCGCCGATATCGGCAAACCGAAGGTGGACTCCGGGCGCGAGACGCTCGCCGCGCTGAACCCGGACGTCACGATCAAGACGTACCGGATGAACATCGATGCCGGGAACATTCTCGGCATCCTCGCGGACTACGATCTCGTCCTCGACGGCTCGGACAACTTCACCACCCGCTACCTGGTCAACGATGCCTGCTTCTTCGCCAAGACAACGCTCGTCTCCGGCAGCATTTTCCGGTTCGAGGGCCAACTCACCGTCCTCAAACCAAACGACGGCTTTCCCTGCTACCGGTGCCTCTACGCGGAGCCGCCGCCGGCCGGCCTCGTCCCGAATTGCCAGGAGGCCGGGGTGCTCGGCGTGCTCGCTGGCACGATCGGCGTGCTGCAGGCCGCCGAGGCCATCAAGGAAATCGTCGGGTTCGGCACGTCCCTCGCCGGCTCCATGCTGCTCTATGACGCGCTCGAGATGACCTTCCGCAAGACCCGCATCCCGAAAGACCCCGCCTGCCCCCTGTGCGGTCCCAGGCCCCGGATCAAGGATCTCTCCGGCGACTACACGGTCTCGTGTTCAATCTGATCGTTCCCCGACAGACCCTCGACGAGATGATCGCCCACGCGCGCGCGGCCGCCCCGCACGAGTGCTGCGGCCTGCTGGCCGGCAAGGACGGCCTCGTGACCCGCCACTACCCGATCAAGAACATCGTCGCGAGCCAGGGCGCCGGCGTCGCGGAGCTGTTCGATACCGCCAAGATCGCAACCCTGGACAAACTGTCCCCCGAGGAACGGGCCGATATCGCCTTCTGGATGGACGCCAGGGACATGTTCGCCGCCCAGAAAGACATGCGGGTGCAGGGAACGGCCATGCTGGCCAGCTATCACTCGCATCCCGTCTCTCCGGCGCGCCCCTCTCCGACCGACGTCAAGGCGCTCGCCTTCTATCCCGACATCGCCCACTTCATCCTGTCTCTAGAAAACGGCGCGCACCCGGTGGTCAATGCCTTTCTCATCGCGGACGGCGCCGTCACGCCGATTTCCTATACAATCGCCTAGATGCCGCCTCCCCCCGGGACAACACTGAAGCCGGTGGGCGACCTCGCCTCCGCGCTGGGGCTCCTCGACGAGGAACTGCTTCCCTACGGGCGCTTCAAGTGCAAAATCGCGTTGTCGGCGCTCGATCGCCTGCAGGACCGTCCCCTCGGCCGTTATATCCTGGTCACCGCCATCAACCCCACCCCGTTGGGAGAAGGCAAGACGGTCACGTCGATCGGGTTGGCGATGGGATTGAGCCGTCTGGGACGGCGGGCGGTGGTGACACTCCGTCAACCCAGTCTGGGGCCCGTCTTCGGCATCAAGGGAGGCGCCTCCGGCGGGGGCCGTTCGCAGGTGGTGCCGCAGGAAGAAATTAATCTGCATCTCACCGGCGACGCGCATGCCGTCGCTTCGGCGCACAATCTGCTGGCGGCGTTCATCGACAACCACCTCTCGCACGGCAACGCGCTGCGCATCGATCCCGACCGGATCACGTGGCCACGAGTCATGGGGCTGAACGACCGCGCGCTCCGCCAGGTCACCCTGCAGGACGGCCGCCGCACCCAGTTCGTGATCACGGAAGCCTCCGAGGTGATGGCCATCCTCGCGCTGGCCTCCAACCTGGGGGACCTGCGCCGCCGGCTCGGCCGGATCCTCGTGGGCATGACGCAGGACGACCGGCCGGTGCTGGCCGAGGAATTGCGCTGCGCCGGCGCGATGGCCGCCTTGCTGCGGGACGCGATGAACCCCAACCTGCTGCAGACGTCGGAGGGCACGCCGGCCATCCTGCATGCCGGGCCGTTCGGCAACATCGCGCACGGCAACTGCTCGATCGTGGCCGACGCCCTCGCGCTCCGCCTGGCCGATTGGGTCGTCACGGAAGCGGGCTTCGGCAGCGATCTGGGGGCGGAGAAGTTCTTCAATATCAAATGCCGCGCGTCCGGCCTGCAGCCGTCGGCCGCGGTCATCGTGGCCTCCTTGCGCGCCTTGAAGCTGCATGGGGGGGGCGGCCCGGCCAAGCCCGGTGCGCCGCTGCCGTCGACGTTGACCGGCCCCAACCGCGAGGCCCTGACGCGCGGCCTTGCAAACCTGGAGCAGCACATCGCGAACGTCCGCGCGTTCGGCGTGCCGGCAGTCGTCGCCGTCAACGCTTTCAGGGACGATCTGAAGGAGGAGCTGGACTACGTGCGGGAGAAGGCGGTGGAATGCGGGGCTGTCGCCGCCGCCATCTCGACTCCGTGGGCGGACGGCGGCGCAGGGGCCGAAACACTTGCCGCAGCGGTGCTACAGGCGTGCGAACAGCCGGCGGCGTACAGGCCGTTGTATGAGGACACGGCCGCCATTTCGGAAAAAATCGACACCATCGCCCGGCGGATCTACGGAGCCCGGGACGTGAGCATCGAACCGGCCGCAGCAAGCCAGATCGCACTGGCCGTCCGGTTGGGGTACGACCGCTTCCCCATCTGTATGGCCAAGACCCAATATTCGCTTTCCCATGATCCTCAACTCCTCGGCCGCCCGGCAGGGTTCACCCTGCCGATCCGTGAGCTCCGGATACTGGCCGGCGCCGGATTTCTGACCGCGGTATGCGGGGGGATGCAGCTCATGCCCGGACTGCCACGGCGCCCCGCCGGCGAACAGATGGACGTCGACCCCGACACAGGCCGCATTGTGGGACTGACCTAGAGGGGAACGTTACGGAAGCGTGACGATCCGGAGCGATTGCCCGGTCGCAGTCTGATAGGCCGCGTCCAGTGTGCTCACTTCCGTAATCGTGATGTCGCTCCCTTTGCCCTTTAACGCGAGGTCCATGGAGGTCTGCGCAGAGGGAACGACCATTTCGCGGTAGTTGAATCGCCGGCAGCCCTTGATCTTCTCCTCCAGCCCGCCCACCGGCCCCACGTCGAGGTTTTCGTCGATGGTTCCCGACATGCAGACCTCCGGACGGATCTGATCGCCCAGCAGAGCCGACGCCACGCCCACGGCGAGAACGGCGCCGGCGCTGGGCCCATCGATGTAGAGCCCGCTCTGCAGGATACTGGTCTTCACGGAAAGACGCACGCGGAGAAACCGCGGGTCGTAGCCCACGGCCTTCGCCGCCGCAGAAACCGCCGCGCGAAGGGACACATCCATGTTCCCGCCGAAATGTGAGTCGGTCGAAACCTCCGGGCCCGTTCCGGACGCGACATGGCTGACGGCCAGGTCGACCAGGGCCACTTCCCCTCGATTCGCCATGTAGAACCCCTGGCTTTCCTGCTGGGCCGAGAGTTGATTCACCATCAGAACAGGCACCCGGTGGATGACCGTCCTGAAGGCCGGGGGAACCTTGACGGGTTTCGCCGGCACGGAAGCCGGGGCCTGAACATTTCCTGCCGTCGGAGCGGCGGATGCGGGCGACGGGCCTTCCTTGACGACCCCAATCGGAGCCTCTTTAGCCCGATCCCTATCTTTGTCCTTTTCAACAATTCGTCGGCAATACGCATCGCCGCGATCGGTAAAGAGATACGAGCCATCCTCCTGCACGCACGTCCAGACATCAGCCAGCGCCGTGACCGGCGCCAACCCGACACTCACGGCGAAACTGAGGAGCGCCACTATGAATACACGCGAAGCCATTATGACCCCCATGTTACAGCAAGATAGGTGCCTCTCTCGCCTGCAGACAAAGGTTCCGGCTTGAATTGACATAACTAATTAAAATATATATGTATTTTCATGTCATTTGGTAAAATTGTCTGGTCTTAAACAACGTTGTCAGGCGCCTTGAACTATCTGTAAAGATAGCTGCGATGCCCGTTCAGATAGCCCCGTTCCTTCTACCTCGCGCTGGATTTTGTACCGGGCGCCATCTATCCTCCGACCCATGTCTGAAGAGGACAAGCACAAGGCCCGAATCTTCCTGCATCGCGGCGACCTGCGGCAGGCCCGCTCCTGTTACGAGAAGGCCGTCCAGGATGACAGGGAGAACGGGCCGAAGCAGGAACTCTCGGATTCGCTCGGCAACCTCGGCAACGTCTGCGCAATGATGGGGGTCTACGCTGAAGCCGCACACTGTTACGGAGAAGTGCTGCTCATCCAACGTGAACTGCAGGACTGGAACGCCATCGGCCAGACGCTGGCCAATCTCGGCAACGTACACGCCGAAGCAGGCCAAACGGAAAAGGCCCGCTCCCATTACCTTGAGGCGCTCGATATCCTGCGACCGCTTCCGGATCAGCGCGCGCTTGGCATCCTCCTCTCCAATCTAGCGCTCCAGGACGCGATGCTGGGCCGGATCGACGATGCAATCGCCAATTTTACACAGGCCCTGGAGTGCCATCGAGCCGTCGGCGACGAGAACGGCCTGGCCATGACCTACAGCCAATTGGGCAAAACGTACTTACAGGCCGGGGATGGGCGCAGGGCGGAGAAATGCCTCAACAACGCTTCGGAGCATTTCATCAAGCTGGGCAACGAGCCGGGCGAAGCCGCCGCGCTCCGACTTCTTGCCGACCTGTACGAGCACGCCGGCAATGAAGAATCCGCCATCCGATGTCTGGAACGGGTCGTGATGCTGGATACGCGCTACGGGCTTTTGCAGTTTCAGCAGGATAATACGCGTCTGTCCGGACTACTGCACAAACGCCTCGGCCCGTGAGTGCCGGCTCAGCGAGTTTTGA
>SCTG01000092.1 GCA_004298335.1 Nitrospirota bacterium | reverse complement strand
GCCGGATGCCGCTTGAACTGCGCCAGCAGCTCCGCCGGCGGAATCTTTCCCGCGATCAGGGACTCCACCGAGCAGCTCAGGCCGACCGAGATCGAGTCCTGGTTCGTGTAGAGAAACGCCGACCCCACCAGCCCCCGGACGGACTGCCCGTAGAACTCCATCGCGATCCCTTCATTGCCTTCCAGCCCGAAACGCTCCTGGATGACCTCGCGAGACATGGCCAGCACTTCCTTGACGCCGACCGCGACCTTGCGGTGCGGGGGCCGGTCCCGGAGTTTGGCCTTTTCGGCGAGAAAGGCGTTCGTCCCTTCGCAGGACACCACGACGCCGGCCTTCAGCGTGGCGCCTCCGCGGATCGCGACGCCGGCGACCTTCCCGCCTTCCCATAGCAGATCGTCCACGAGCGCGCCGGTGAGCAGCGTCGCGCCGGTGTCTGCCGCCTGCTTGGCGAACCACCGGTCGAACCGGGAACGCAGCACGCTGAACGTGTAGTTGTAGGGCGGGTGGTTGAATTCCTCGAAGCGCAGGTCGAGGGCCAGCTCGGAGTCCCTGGACAGGACCGCAACGCGCCGCCGCACGATGGGACGCTCGACCGGCGCTTCCTTCCAGAAGAAGGGAATCAGCGCCGCCAGCGGGCGGCCGTAGAGGACCATGCCCGACAGGCTCTTCTCGCCCGGCTGCGCGCCCCGCTCGCAGAGACACACCCGCACACCGTTGCGCGCCAGGGTCAGCGCGCAGGCCGACCCCGCGAGCCCCGCCCCGACCACGACCGCGTCATAGGAATCCTGCGGCATGGAGTTATTTCCGCGCGCCCCGCTTGATAAGAACGGCCACTTCCGCCACGCGCCGGCCGAGGTCACGGGCGGCCGCCAGCTCCCTGTCGTCGATGCCGGGGGAGTCCCCCTCGGTGGTGGCGCTCGCGCCGAACGCGCCGCCGCCGCTGACCACGATCATCTGGTTGCCCAGCATCGCGGCCAGAATGGTCAGCATCGTGAGCTCCTTGCCGCCGGCGACCTGCCCGCCCGTGGCGAACGCCGCGCCGACCTTGTTGCGCATCTTGAACTCGGGGTAGACGCCGAACTTGAACTGCCAGTTGTCGAAGAAGGTCTTGACCTCGCCGGACATGTTCGCCCAGTAGACAGGAGAGCCGACGATGAGGGCGTCGGAGGAGAAGAGATCGTCGCCAGTCACCTCGCCGACCCGCTTCAGCGCGACGCGCGCGCCGGGCACGGACCGCGCCCCCTCGGCGACCGCGCGGGCCATCTTCTCGGTGTTGCCGGACAGCGAGTGGTAGGTGACGAGGACGGCGACAGGCTCAGGGACATCGGCGGCGCGTGACGGCACGGCCGGGAGCGCGAGGGCCCACGCGCACAGGAGGACGAGCCAGGGGAGCGGCAGGGCCATCGTCGCAGGCCGCCCGCTTAATACCGGCGGGTCTCCTCGTCCATTTGTTCCTCGACCGACACGTGGGTCAAGGCTCCCCGGTGGTCGCACTTGTGGCAGCGGACCCGCCACTCCTCGATCCATTTCTCCTGCACGTACGACTGCCGACACTTGGGGCAAATGAACACGCCCTTCACGTAATGCACCATCTTCTTTTCTTTCATACGGGCTCCCCTTGGGTTATGGCTTGCACAGCACACACTTGAGCTTGTACCGGGCGGCACTCAACTCCAGCGCCTCGTAGGCGCGCTCCTTGTCCATGATCTCCTGCCAGACCCCCGTCCAGTGGTCCTGATGCGTCACGTTCTGAGGCACCTCGAGGCAGCGGTCCTTGTGCAGGACGGCCTTGTCGATCGCCATTGCGATATGCAGTACGTATGCCACGGATTCACTCCCTCATTCAATGCGGAACCGCCGCCCGTTTCAGCTCTTCGTCCAGCAGCACGCGGCGCAGGACCTTGCCCACCAGGGTCTTCGGCAGTTCCTTCCGGAACTCCACCTGCTTGGGCACCTTGAACTGGGCCAGGTGGCACCGGCAGTGCTCCAGGAGCTCGGCGGCGGTGGCCTGCTCCCCGTCCTTCAGCACGACAAAGGCCTTGATCTTCTCCCCGCGCAGGTCCTGCGGGATGCCGACGACGCACGCGTCCTTGACCTTCGGATGCCGGCCCAGACACTCGTCGACCTCGCGGGGGTAGACGTTCATGCCGCAGGATTTGATCATATCCTTCTTGCGGTCGAGAATGTAGAAAAATCCCTCCTTGTCCATCCGCGCCAGGTCCCCCGTGCTCAACCAGCCGTCCTTGAGCACGGACTCCGTCTCGGCCCGCTGGTTCCAGTACCCGCGCATCACCTGGGGGCCTTTCACCTGGAGCTCCCCTTCCTCCCCGGCCGGCAGCACGCGGCGGCCGGTTTCAAAGTCGACCACTCGCGCGTCGGTATCGGGCACGGGCAGACCGATGCAGCGGGCCCGGCGCTGGCCGACGATGGGGTTGCAGTGCGTGACCGGCGACGCCTCGGTCAGGCCGTAGCCCTCGATGAGCCGGCCTCCGGTCAACTTCTCGAACCGCTCCTGCACCTCGGCGAACAGCGGGCCCGCACCGCTGATGCAGTAGCGGATGGACGCGAGATCGAATGTGGCCGCGCGCCGGTGGGTCGTGACGGCCTGGTACATCGCCGGGATGCCGGGGAAGGCCGTCACGCGGTGGGCGGCCAACGCCTTGAGCACCTCGTCCACCTGGAAGCGGGGAAGCAGCACGAGCGTGGCGCCGAGATGGAGCGCCAGATTCTGGGTCGTGGTCATGCCGTACACGTGGAAGAACGGCAGGACGCCGAGAAACACCTCCTCCCCCTCCCGAAGACCCTGCAGCCACCACCGGCATTGAAGGGTGTTGGCTACGAGGTTGCGGTGCGTGAGCACCGCCCCCTTCGGGACGCCCGTCGTCCCCCCGGTATATTGCAGCAGGGCGACGTCGTCTGGAGACACGCCGCCCGGCGGAGGCCCGGCCGGAGCTTCCGCGAGGAGCGCGGGAAAGTCGTAGATGGGCGGGACCCGCTCGACCTCGACCCACTGGCCCTGGCGGCGGGCTTTGATGGGATACAGCAACCGCTTGAGCCAGGGGAGATAGTCGCGGACGTTCGTCAGGATGATCCGCTTGAGCGGCGTGCGGTCCATGACCTCTTTGATCCGCGGGTGGAACTGGTCGAGCGCAAGGATCGTTTCCGCGCCGGAGTCATGCATCTGGTGCGCGATTTCCGGGCCCACGTACAGGGGATTCGTCTGGACGACGCAGGCGCCGGCCTTCAGCGCGCCGAAGTAGCCGATCACCGCCTGGGGACAGTTGGGCAGCATGATCGCGACGCGATTGCCCTTCTGCACTCCCATCCGGATCAGCGCCTGCGCGAAGCGATCGGTCAGCTCGTCCAGCTCGCGGTACGGGATGCGGCGACCGTAGAACTCCAGCGCCGTGCGGCCCGGGAACCGGCGGGCGGCGTCGATGAGGAATCGGTGGAGCGGGACGTCCGGGTAGGACAGGGCCGGCGGGATTCCCGCCTCGTACTGCGCGTGCCAGGGCCGTTCCATGGCGCCGGGAACCTTGTCAGGCATGCTCATTCATGGATCTTCGGAAACCGTAATCCACCGTCGGCAAGCTTGTCAAGGCGCCGGAAACGGCCGGCAAGCCGGTTTGACAGGCCGGTCCCGCCTGCCTATGATGCCACGCGTATGTCTCGGCGCTACGCGATGACCGCCGCATGGTTTCTGACCGGCGCACTGTGTTTTCCGGGAATCACCGCCGCAGCCGACCCCACCATCACCATCATCTACCCCACCGGCACACGCATCCGGGCGGAGCTCGCCGACACCCCGCAGAAACGGTCACAGGGGTTGATGTTCCGGGAGCGGCTGGCGCCCGACGCGGGCATGCTGTTCGTGTTCGAGGACGCCGGGGAGTGGAGCTTCTGGATGAAGAACACCAAGCTGGCGCTCGACATCCTGTGGATCGGGCCGGACAAGAAGATCGTCCATATCGAGGAGAACGTCCCGATCTGCCGGCAGGACCCCTGCCCGGAATACAAACCGGGCAAGGACGCCCTCTACGCCCTCGAACTGCCGGCGGGATCAGTCAAGCGGGAGAAACTCGCCAAGGGGATGAAACTGGCCTTCGACCTGCCGAAGTAGAAAAAAGATCGTCCCGGGGCGATTACTTTGCGCTCTTGCCATCCAACACCTGGATCACGCGGTCGGTCAGGTTGATCGCGGACTGACTGAACAGGATCAGCGTCCCCACGCCGGAATCTCCCTTTTCAAGGACGAGGTCGATCTTGTCCTTCTCCGCGATCTCCCGCACCACCTGTTCAATTCTTTCGGTGAACCCACCCAGTAATTCCTTGCGCTTGGACTGGACCTCCCCTTCAAGCTGTTGCAGATGGCTCTGGTATGTCGCGACCCGTTGGCGAAACGCCTCCTCCTTTTCCTGTTTGGCCTGTGGACTCAGAACGGCGTCCTGTTTGGCCATCTCCTCCTGCTTCTGCTTGAGATCATCCTCTTCCTGTTCGATCATTCGCTGGCGGGCCTTGACGTACTCCTCCAATGCCTCCTTGATCTTCTTCCCCTCCTTGGTGCCGTCCAGAACCTTCTGCGGCTCAACCACGCCGATTGTGAGATCTTTCCCCCAACCGGGCGACCCATAGGCCAGGGCGAGCACGCTCACAACGCACAGCGCTAGGAGACCATTCCGCATGGAACCTGCCCTCCGACGGTGATGACTCAGCATGGCGTATCTTCCCCGTTCCGGCCGGCACGCTTCCTGCGTTGACGCAAGAGATCCCACACAAGTCCGGGGAGAACCACGAACAGGAGGAGGATGCCCATCGATCCGGCGACGACCAGCACCGAATCAAAGATGATGTCGCGCAGCAAACGCAGCTCCGCCCTTCAGCCTTCTCTCTTGGGGCTGTGCCGTTCCCGCATGCCCGCACGCCATTTCTCACGCTGCTCGGGCGTCAGCACGGCGGTCGCCGTACGCAAAGCCTTTACGCCCTCAAGACGCAAGGCCGTGCGGGCGCCCTCGGATTTCTTCATGGCCGTTTCGATGGCGGACAGATCGGCCTTCTCGTCGCGGACGAGTGTCCGGACATCCACCTCCGCCAGCTTGAAGTCGGCCTCCCCGCGGATGCGCGTCTTCGCATAGTCGGCCGCAACGGTCTTGATCTTGGCGCTCTGATCCTCGGACAGACCCAGGTCTTTTTGATGTTCGAGCAGCCGGTGAATGGCATGCCCTGCAAAATCGCGCATGGCCCCGCCGTGCTCGGAATGTCCCCCTCTCGCCATCCCCGGGCTTGGCTCGGCCCGACCCTCGACGGGGACGCAGAGCGCCCAGGTCAGCAAGGCGCCGAGCGCCAGCACGATCGACAATCGAGCGCGTATCGCTTGTGCCGTATGAGACATGATGACCTCCCTGTATGAGTTGCGAAACATGCGCGGCCGATGCCACCGGCCGCTCCAAACCTTCTGTAAGTGAGACACCGCCGAAATGGAAAAGTTACATTCCGCCGCTACAGGGAGAAGGGCTTGGAACCGGCAGGGCAGTTGTTGTTTTGATGACTTGCAAGATGCTGAAACTATTGAGAAATTCGAACACCAGATTCACTTGATCACTTTTTCGGCTTCTTCTTATAATTGACCACCTGCGTCACCTGCCTTTGCTTCGAAAAGGTGACCTCCACGATCGTCCCGTCGTCATACGCATAGATCCAGAGCGTATCGGTCGACTGGGACGGCTTGCCCATCAATTGATGGACTTCCTTCTTGCTCATGCGAGGCGTGATCGAGAGGTACGCCTGGGCAGGATCCCGGGATTGTTCCGCCGCCTGCACCACCGGGCCGCGCTCAACCGCCTGGACAGGCACAGCCCAGAAGACCAGGCCCCCGAACGCAAAAAGAAGCACCGGGATCGTTCGACGTCGCATGGTCAGCGGGCGGCGGTGCCGAAGAACTTGCGGATGCGGGAGCCGAACGTCTTCGACTGCTCCGCGAGATCGGGGGCGGGCTCGCCCCGGTGAGACGCCCGTTCCTGCTGCGACGCCATCTCGGCTTTCCGCTCCGCCAGGATGCCGCCGATCCGCTCCGCGAGGACGGGATTGTCCATGATGGGCCGCGCGAGCACCTCCTTCGAGATCACCAGCACCTCAAGCCGCGTGCGCGCCGCGATGGTGGCCGAGCGCGGCTCGCCGGTCAGCAGCGCCATCTCGCCGAAGAGCTGCACCGGATTCAACGCCGCAACCGTGGCGGTGGCCTGTCCCTCTCCTCTGCGCACGTCCGCATCGCCCTCGAGGATGAAGAAAAACTCCCGCCCCACGTCCCCCTGGCGGACGACGATCTCCCCCGGCAGATACACCTGGATCTGGGATTCCCGCGCGACGGTCTCCAGATTTTCAGGACTGAGAACCGAGAGGAACTCGATCCGCCGCAGCGCGTTGAGGATGCGCTCCCGCCGCGACGCCTGGAGGGACGTTTCGTCGGGCGCCGGCATCATGTGCACGGTGCGCTGGGGATAGGGAATCTCGATCCCGTGGCGCTGGAAGGCGTACCAGACATAGGCCAGCACCTGGCCCTCGATGTCCAGCATGTTGACGTAGTCCTTGATCCAGAACTTCAGGCGGTACTGGACGGCCGAGTCCTTGAACGCCACGACGAAGGCTTCGGGCGAAGGCTCCTGCAGCACGCCGGGAACCGCCCTGGCGGCCTCGATGAGAACGGCCTGGACTTGCATGGGCGGGGCGGCATAGCCAGCCTCGACAAGCGCGGTTCGCCCGTGCTTCGTGGTCGGCTTGCTGTAATTGAGGATGTCCTGCTGGACGACGATGTTGTTGGGGATCGTGACCTGATCCTCGTCGCGGGTGAGGATGGTCACGTGCCCCAGGTCCACCTTCACGACCCGGCCCTCCTTGCCCGCCACGCACACCCAGTCCCCGACCCGGATGAGTTTGCCCAGCATCAGGCCGGCGAAGAACCGTTTGAGCGTGTCCTGCAGCGCGAACCCGATGACCGCCGTGGCGGCGGTGGGAATGGCGACAAGGGCCACGACGTTGATGCCCATGACCGTGCGGAGAAACAGCAGCGCCGACGCCGCCAGCCCGCTGAGGACGAGCAGGAGCCGGACCAGTTGGGGAATATGCACCCCCTTCTTGGCAATGAGGTAGTCCTCCACCAGCAGCAGGTCCGCCGCCTTCAGCAGATAGAAGGCGGTGCCGAGATAGGCCGCGAACTTGGTCCACAGGTACACCCCCTCCCACAAGTCCACCGCTTCAACCAGATCGCTCTCGTTCAGGATGAGCAGGACGTAGAGAGACAGCGTGACGATGTAGGTGGCGAAGAAATAGCCCGGGACCTTTTGGGCCCGCTTCCGGGACATGTAGTAGTAGACCCCGAACAGGAGCGCCGCCAGGGTCAGTGTGACGCCGAGCTTCAGCAGCAGTTCGTGCAGCAGTTTGAGTTCGTCGTCGATCATTTCGCTTCCTGCCAGCTCCGCACGCGGCGGGACTGCAGCACCCCGTCGATCTTCTCGATGGCCTTCAGGACGCGGTCCAGGTGCGTCGTGTTCTGCACCTCCACGATGAAATCGAGCATGGCCTTGCGGTCCTCCCGCGTCGTGATCTCGGCGCGGCTGATGTTCGCCTCGGCGTTGGTGATGGCCGCCGACACGTTGGCCAGCATCCCCGGCTTGTCGAGGGTCAGCACGGAGATCTTGACGGAGACCGTGGCGAGATGCGCCATGTCCCACCCGACGTCCACCAGCCGCGCCTTGTCATAATTGAGCGCGTCCAGGTTGGGACAGTCCACCGTGTGAATCGTCAGGCCGCGGCCGCGCGTGATGTAGCCGATGATCCGGTCGCCTGGCACGGGCCCGCAGCACTTGGACAGATGCATCATCAAGTCATGGACGCCCTTGACCTTGACGCCCTTTTCCTCGACCGCCGCGCGTTTCGCGACCGTCCGCTCTTCCGATTCCGCCACGGTGCCGGCTTCGACCGCCCGCTCCTCGCCGACCGCGCACAGCCGGTTGGCGACGTGGATGGCGGACACGCGGCCGTAGCCGATGGCCGTGAACAATTCGTCCGGGCCCGGCAGGCCCGACTCCTTGGCGGCGTCCTGGATGCGGGATGTCTTGAGCAGCGGCCCCAGCGCGGCGTTATGGCGGCGGAGCTCCCGTTCCAGCAGCCGCTTGCCGACCTCCAGGCTCCGCTTGGCTTCCTCCACGCGGAGCCAATGCTTGATTTTGTTCTTGGCGCGGGCCGTCTTGACGAACTTCAGCCAGTCCCGATGGGGCACCTGGCTGGGGGACGTCGAGATCTCGATCGTGTCGCCGCTCCGGAACTGATATTTCAGCGGTACCATCTTGCCGTTGACCTTGGCCCCGTTGCAGTGGTCGCCGATCTCGGTATGGATGGCGTAGGCGAAGTCGACCGGCGTGGAGCCCTTGACCAGCTCCTTGACCGCGCCCTTGGGCGTGAACACGTAGACGACGTCCGAATAGAGGTCCAGCTTGACCGATTCCATGAACTGGCGGTTGTCGGTCAGGTCCTGGTGGGATTCGAGCAACTGGCGGAGCCACTTGAAGACGCGCTTCTCCGCCTCGTCAATCTCGCCCTGCTCCTTGTACGTCCAGTGCGCCGCAATGCCCTCGATGGCGACGCGGTGCATCTCCTGCGTCCGGATCTGGAACTCCACGTGCTCGCCCTTCGGCCCGGCGACGGTGGTGTGCAGCGATTGATAGTGGTTCGACTTGGGCACGCCGATGTAGTCCTTGAAGCGGCCCGGCACCGGCCGCCAGAGGGAGTGGATGAGCCCCATGATGGCGTAGCAATTCATCTGGGTGTCGGTGATGACGCGGATGGCGGTGATATCGTAGACCTCGTCGAACGGCACGCCCTGCCGCTCCATCTTCTGGTAGATGGAGTAGAGGTGCTTGGAGCGGCCGACGAACTCCCCGGCGAGCCCGTGCTCCGCCAACTTGGCGCGCACGACCTCGATGACTTCCCGGATGTACTGCTCCCGCTCCGCGACCTTCTTCTGCACCCGGTCGGCCAGCGCCGCATAGACGTCGGGCTTCAGGGCCTTGAAACAGAGGTCCTCCAGCTCCGATTTCATCCAGCCGATCCCGAGACGGTTCGCCAGCGGCGCGTAGATCTCGAGCGTCTCCTGCGCGACCTTCTGCTGGTGCGCCGGGCTCAGGTGCTCGAGCGTGCGCATGTTGTGCAGGCGGTCCGCGAGTTTGATCAGGATGACCCGGATGTCGTCGGCCATCGAGATCAGCATCTTGCGGAAGTTCTCGGCCTGCTTTTCCTCGTAGCTCTTGAAATGGATCTGGCCGATTTTCGTGACGCCGTCCACGAGACGGGCCACGTCCTTGCCGAACGCCTCCTCGATCTGCGCCTGCGTGCAGACCGTGTCTTCGACCGTATCGTGGAGGAGCCCGGCCACGATGGCCGGCACGTCCAGTTTCAAAACCGCCAGGACTTCGGCCACGGCCAGCGGATGCTGCAGGTAGGGTTCGCCGGAGCGCCGCACCTGGCCTTCGTGCGCCCGCGCCGAGAAATCGTACGCCTTGCGGATCGAGTCCACCTGCGCGCCGGGATTGTAGCGCTGGACCCGTTCGATCAAGTCGTGAATGTTGGGCGCCGCGGTGGTCGTCATACGCTCACGCTGGCCCGCACGTCCTTCAGGCGGAGCTGGACCCGCTCCGTGCCGTTCCAGGCATTGATGTCGAGGGCGCAGGCGACATCAATCAGCGCGGACGGGGACAGCCCGCGCGACTCCAATGACCCCATCTTGAACCCGATCGCATCGAGCCGCGGGCCGCTCCGGCCCATGACGGCCAGCTTGAGATGGTTCGTCCCGACGATCCTCGCCGATGCGATCCGGAGGTTTTTCAGCACCAGCGTCGGTTCCGGGTTTCCCGAGCCGAACGGGCCCAACCGTCCCAGTTCCAGGACCGCGGCCGGCGAGAACCCCCGCGGCTCCACCTCGGCGTCGCAGAGCAACCGGGGGCGCGCGGCCGGGCTGCTGAGCGGTCCCTTTAAGACTTCCGCCAGGCGGGCGCGAAACTCCGGGATGCGGTCCTCGCGAATCGTCAGGCCGGCGGCCGCCGCATGCCCCCCGAACGCTTCGAGAGACTCCCGGCATTGCGCGATCGCCTCGAACACGTTGATCCCGGCCACGCTGCGCGCCGACCCCTTCCCGATGCCTTCATCGTTCAGGGCGATCAGAATAGCCGGCCGGTGAAACCGTTCCACGAGCCGGGCCGCGACGATCCCGACGACGCCCTGATGCCAGCCCCGCGAAGCCAGCACGAGAGGACCGTCCGGAGCCGCGTCGGCCGCCTTGAGGGCCTCGGCGACGATGCCCTCCTCGCAGCGCTGCCGCTCCTGGTTCAGCCGGTTGAGCAGGCCGGCCAGCTCGGCGGCCTCCCGATCGTCTTCCGTCAACAGCAGCCGCACCGCGTCGGCGGCGTCCCCCAGGCGTCCCGCCGCGTTGATCCGGGGCGCCAGCGTGAACCCGACCGTGCCGACCCCGCAGGCCCCATCAACCCCGGCCGCCGCCTTGAGGGCGCGAATGCCCGGACGGACGCCCCGCGAGAGCAGGTCCAGACCCCTCCGGACCATCGCGCGGTTTTCATCCTGAAGCGGCGCGACATCGGCAATCGTCGCCAGCGCGACGAGATCCAGAGAGGACTCCGGACCCGGTTCCGCCGAGCCATACTTGGCGTGATAGGCCGAGGCGACCTTGTACGCGAGCCCGCCGGAGCAGAGCCCCTGGAAGGGATACCCGGAATCGGTCCGGCAGGGGTTCAGGATCGCCAGGGCGGGAGGCAGGGTTTGTTCCGGCAAATGGTGGTCCGTGACGATGACGTCCATCCCCAGGGACTGCGCCAGCGCAATTTCCTCGACTGCGGTCGTCCCGCAGTCGGCCGTGATCAGAACGGAAACGCCGGACGCGGCGATCCGCCGGACGGCGTCGGCGTTGAGCCCGTAGCCTTCCTTGATGCGGTTCGGAATGTAGAAGGCGGTGGAAAGGCCCAGATTCTTCAGGAAGCTCAGGTAGAGGCTTGTCGCGGAGGCCCCGTCTACATCGTAGTCCCCGTAGACGAGAACCCGCTCCCGGCCTTGGACGGCGCGGTGCAATCGGTCCACCGCCCGTTCCATGCCCGCCAGGAGAAAGGGATCATGGCCGGAGGCCTCGCCTCCGTCAAGCAGCGCGCGGGCCGCCTCCGGCGTCCGGTGTCCCCTCGCCGCCAGCACGGCGGCGGTGAGGTCCCGCAGGCCGAGCGCGTCGGCCAGCGTCCGGCAGGCCTCGGGATCGGAAGGCCTGATCACCCATTCCCTGAGCACCGGAGCGGGCACGTTGTCTCCTTTGGAAAAACGCGGACAACCGCATGGAACGCCTTCCAAATCATAGTCTAGGGAGACACCCTTGTCAAACCCGGCGCGGCGTCGAGTCTAGGTGAAATCGTTTAAGCCAGATCGCGCGACAGGGAACGCGGCGCGCTCAGGAAGCGGTCTTGGCGGGAAGCACCTTGAAGCGGAGCGTGCCGATCGGATCCATGTCCGAGAGGCCGGTCCCGGTGAAGATCTGGACCTTGTAGTCCCCGACCGGCCAGCCGGCCGGGGGGCGCTTCAGCGAGAGGTAACCCGATTCGTCTTCGGTCATCAGCAGCATGACGTCGGTCCCGAGCACGTGGTTCGCCGGCACCCCGTCCCCTTTTTCGACGACCCAGCGGCCGTAGACCTTGAATTCGCTGTCGTGCTGATGCAGCTGAAAGACGACGAAGATCTCGGGCACGTCGGCGGAGAAGGTCTCGCTCGGCTTGACGGGAATGATTTGAAAACTGCGGGCGTTGCCCATGACCATCTCCTGGCCGTGGGCCACGACGACCAGGGCAAACAGACCTTCCGGATGCCGGTCTTCATAACCGGTCTTCCCGCTGGGAATATACGGAGGCGCGGTGGACTGGGACAAGGACGGGAGGGGAAGAAGGACGAGGGCGGCGAGGGCGGCGAGGGAAGCTTTCACTCCCCCCCCTTCTGCACGTAATTCTTGATGAACTCCTCGGCGTTCTCTTCCAGGACGTCGTCGATCTCGTCCATCACCTTATCCATGTCTTCCTTGAGCTTCTTGCCGGCGTCAACGACCTTTGCGCTGGCCTTGGCTTCGTCCTTGGGCTGCGCGCCTCCCCGTTTGGCGTCGGCCTTTTTTTCCTGTCTCTCCATACGGCCCTCCTTCACCCGGTCGCGCCGGACGATTCAGGTGGGTGCCCCGCTGCGCACCGAAATTCAGCATACCGCACGTTCGAAAGGCTCGTCAAGGCGAAGCGCGCAGGGCTAGACGAGCAGCGACACGATCAACAGCGCGACGATGTTGATGACCTTGATCATCGGATTGATGGCCGGACCCGCCGTATCCTTGTACGGATCGCCGACCGTGTCGCCGGTGACGGCGGCTTTGTGCGTCTCGCTTCCTTTCTTGCCCTGCTCCTCGATGTACTTCTTGGCGTTGTCCCACGCCCCGCCGCCGCTGGTCATGGAGATGGCGACAAAGAGGCCGGTCACGATCGTCCCGACCAGCACGCCGCCGAGGGCCACCGGTCCGAGAATGAAGCCCACCAGAATGGGCACGAGCACGGGGATCGCCGCAGGCACCATCATCTTCTGGATCGCCGCCTTTGTCACGATGTCGACGCAGGTTCCATATTCCGGCTTGCCGGTCCCTTCCATGATGCCCTTGATCTCCCGGAACTGGCGGCGGACCTCGCTGACGACCTCGCCGGCGGCCTGCCCCACCGCTTTCATGCACATCGAGGCGAAGAGATACGGCAGCATGCCGCCGATAAACAGCCCCACCAGGACCTGGGGGTTCGACAGATCGAAACTGCTGGAGACCCCATGCCCGCGCGCCTCCGCCACTTTCCGGGCGAACTCGGCGAACAGTACGATGGCCGCCAGGCCGGCCGAGCCGATCGCGTAGCCCTTGGTGACGGCCTTGGTGGTGTTGCCCACCGCGTCCAGCGGGTCGGTGATGTTCCGCACGTCCTTGCCCAGGTGCGCCATCTCGGCGATCCCGCCGGCGTTGTCCGTGATCGGGCCGAAGGCATCGATGGCGACCACGATGCCGGCCATCGAGAGCATGGACACCGCCGCGACCGCGACGCCATACAAATCCGCCAGCGCAAAGCTGGCCATGATCGCCGCCGCGATCACCACGACCGGCGCCGCCGTCGACTGCATGCCGACCGCCAGGCCCGCGATGATGTTCGTGGCATGGCCCGTCTCGCTGGCCTTCGCGATCTCCTGGACCGGGTTGAAACTCTTGGAGGTGTAGTAGTCGGTGATGAACACCAGCGCGATGGTGACCGCCAGGCCGACCAGGGCACAGCCGTAGTACGCCGCGCCGCTCACGCCGCCGACGCCGCCCATCAGCCACGTCGTGGCCGGATAGAACGCCACCGCGGCCACGCCGCCGGCCCAGAACAAGCCCTTGTAGAGAGCCCCCATGATGCTGCCGCCTTCGTCCGCCTTCACGAACCAGATGCCGATGATCGTGGCAAAGATGGTGATCCCGCCCAACAGCAGGGGATAGACCAGCGGTGCGGTCGCGCCTTTAAAAATGGTGAAGCCGAGCACCATCGCCGCCACGGTCGTCACGGCGTAGGTTTCGAACAGGTCGGCCGCCATGCCGGCGCAATCGCCGACGTTGTCGCCGACGTTATCGGCGATCACGGCGGGATTCCGCGGATCGTCCTCGGGGATGCCCGCCTCGACCTTCCCGACCAGGTCCGCGCCCACATCGGCCGCCTTGGTGAAGATCCCGCCGCCGACCCGCGCAAAGACCGAAATCAGGCTGCCGCCGAACCCCAGCGACAGCAGCGCGTGCATCGCCTTGGCGGGTCCCGCCATGGCAGAGGCCACATAATAGAATCCGGCGACGGCGAACAGGCCCAACCCGATCAGGAGCAGCCCCGTCACCGCGCCGCCCTTGAACGCCACCTGCAACGCCGCATTGAGACCGCCGTGCGCCGCCTGGGCCGTGCGGACGTTCGCCCGGACGGCGATCTTCATGCCGACGTAACCGGCCGACGCGGAGGCCACCGCGCCTATCAGGAAGCCGACCGCCGTCAGCAGCCCGAACTTCTCGGACCAGATCCCGGCCCCCCAGAGGACCACGAACAGCCCGGCCGCCACGTACGCCACCGTGGTGTACTGGCGGTTCAGGTAGGCGTTGGCGCCTTCCTGGATGGCCTTGGCGATGGCTTTCATCTTGTCGGATCCCTCTTCCAGCTTCAGGATCCACTGGATCAAGTACGCGCCATAGGCGATCCCGACAAAGGCCGCCACAACGGCAAACAGAACAATCCCCGCGCTCCGATCCATGCAACGAGTCTCCTTCTAGGCGTCAGATGATGGTATCTGAAAAATGAAATGGCGGCTCATTGTATAGAGCCGCCACCCAATATTCAAGCGATCCTCGTCGCTTTCCACGTCGCGTTCGCCTACAATCGAGGCTGTGCTCGATCAACTTCTCGTCTACCATCCTTCGCCCTGGGAGGACAGGGATTGGGCCCGGGTAAGCGGCCTCCCCCTGGAGGACGTTTGGTTCGATGCCCCGGACGGTACGCGTCTCTTTGGATGGTACGTCCGGGCCTCTGGCAGCCCGGCCGTGCTGCTGTGGTGCCACGGAAACGCGGGCAACATCATTCACCGGCTGGAGAACCTCGCCCTGCTCTACCGGGCCGGCCTCTCCGCATTCCTGTTCGACTACCGCGGCTATGGCCGAAGCCGCGGCACGCCGTCCGAAGACGGGCTCTACCAGGACGCCCTGGCTGCCTATGAGTGCCTGGTGCAGACGAAACGGGTCCCGCCGGAGCGGATCGTGCTCTTCGGGCGCTCCCTCGGCGGCGCCGTCGCGGGTGCGCTGGCCAGCCAGCGGGCCGCGGCCGGGCTGATCCTGGAGTCCACGTTTCCTTCCGTCGAGGCGCTGGCCCGCTTCCACTACGGAGGACTGCCCGCTCACTGGCTGGTGAGCGCCGAGTTCAACCTCACCGAGAGATTGCGCACGGTGCACATGCCGGTCCTGGTCATCCACGGAGACCGCGACCGCACCGTTCCGATCCAGATGGGCCGGATGGTCTTCGAGGGAGCGCACCCGCCGAAGGACCTGTACGTCGTCCCCGGCGCCGACCATAATGACCTGGTGTTTGTCGGCGGGGCTCCGTACTTCGAACGACTCAGGCGTTTCGTGAAGGACGTCAGTTCTTAACGAGAGCGGGCGCTCCGCTTGCCTGATGGCAGTGAGGCTGGTATAGTCGCGTTGCAGGCCGGCACACACCGGCGGCGGGGAGGGATCTCCTGGTGCAGCAGCAATACATCGTGGTGGATCAGAAGACGTTCACCAAGGAGGACCTGGTGCTGGACAACCATGTGTACCGGAACTGCCAGATGGACAAGTGCCGGATCTACTACAGCGGCGGCCCCTTCGAACTGATCGACACGCACATTACGGAATCGGAACTCATCCTGAACCAGCCCGCCCGGAACATCTACACGGCCATCCAGATCTTCCGCACCAAGTCGCCCGGCTCCACCATCGTCTTCGAATAACGCCGCGTCCGGATATTACGGGCACGGCAGTTTCCTGATCTTGCCTTCCGTCACCTTGGTGTTGCCGCAGCGCTTCGTGATCTCCGACGACTTGAAAACCGGGTCGTTCAAGCCACGGGAAGTGAAGAAAGCGACGCGATCGGCGAACGCCTTCGGCCACGCCTCGCCGGGGGTGGCGTAATGAAGTGAAATCTCCACATCGAAGGACGGCGTCCCCTCGGGCGTCGGAAACGCGAAACTCTCCGCGCGCGTCTCCTCCGCCTTGAGGACGGTGTCCTCGAGCAGCTTGACCGCGTCGTGGTCCATGAGCGTCTTGTTGCCTTTCGCGTCGGCGAAGGTCCGGCCATAGACGCGTTTCGCCTTGAACACCTCTTTCAGGTTCAGCCCGCGGATGCTGACCTGCAGGTACACCTGGTTCCAGATCGGATGCGAGGTGGGGACGTTGTGCGGAACGAGGTTTTTCACTTTCACGGTCAGCTTGGTCTGTGCTCCCTTGACCTCGGTTTCGTAGTCCAGGTCAAAGGCCTGTCTGCGGAGCGCCGGAGACTTGCCGTTGAACTCATGGCCCGCGATGTCGCGCTTCTTCTCCTCGTTCGCCGACGAGTCAAAGCCCTGCGGCATGTGGCAGGTCTGGCAGGTCTTGCCTTCCTTGGCCGCCTTGCTCCCTTTCCAGTTGCCGACGGCCTCGGCCGTCGGGACGCCCGGCGGGGCAATCGTATGGCAGCTCAGACAGAGATCGGACTTTTTAAAGATGTCGACAAACTGCGACTCGTGCGCCTTGCTCTCGAGAAAATCCTTGTACCCGCCGAACACGGTCCGGCCGGGCTCCACCTTGATCGGAGGATGCCCCTTCAGGTTCGGCTCCACGGCCTTGATGAGATGGCACTGGATGCAGCCGACGCCTTCGAACGTGGGATCGCCGGAGATGATCTGCTTCACCATGGAATCGGCCAGCTCGGGAAACACCACGGCTTGAGGCGCATGGCAGTTGAGGCAGTAATGCTTGTCCTTCCCTTTGCCCGCATAGTCCTCGAGCATGGCCCGGAAGGTCGGCGTCACGATGGCCCGGGCGACGATGGACTCCTCGTATTCCTCAAAGGCCCGGATGTGGCATTTCTTGCACTTGGAAGAGGCGGGAAAGACCTTCTCGGGGGTCAGCGGCCCGCTGTCATCCTTGGCGGCATACGTCCCCTGCAACCATCCCACGCCGCCGACCAGGCCCAGGACGGTGAGACTGATCATAAGTGCTTTCAGCTGCCGCGCTGTCCATCCCATAACGTTCGCTTGCTCCCAGTCTCGTGATGTCCTGCCACGGAAGGCGGGGTGGCTTAGAGGCTTTTCGTCCTGAACGTCAACATGCGGGGCTCGGCGTAATCGGCGATGATGCGCTTCACGCGCTCCCGTTCGGCATCCGTCACAAGCGTCTTCAAGTACCCGTCCAGCAACGCGGGAGTGGGCTTGGGAATCAGGCTGTAGGTCAGCACCGCGTCGATTTGCAAGCCGTCGCCGTCCTCGCTGAGCGTCAACTCGAACGGCACCCGCTTGGTCGTGCCTCCTTTGACAAGGACGTCTCCCAGCGGCTGCTCCAGCAGTTGCTCATACGGGGTCCCGAAGGTCTTCTGCACGGAGCCCAGCAAACGGCCCTTCTTATCCTTGACGGACACCGTGAGGAAAAACTGCTTGAGCACGGGATCGCCGTCGGGGAAATTATGCGGGACGGCCCCGTTCATGACGGCCACCTGACCTTCCACCCGCGGGCCGGATTTTTTGGCGTCCACCTCGATACGCGGCATCCATTCCGCCTGCAGGTTCCGGTTTTTCAGCATCAACCCGGGGATCACGATGCCACGAAAGTAGTGCCGGCCGATCGCGCGGGTCATGGCCCCTCGCTTGGACGTCGAGCTCCCCGTCGACTGCTCCATGTGGCAGGACTGGCAGACGGCCCCTTCCAGAATCTCGCTGTCGATGGTCGCGCTCCGCATATCCCGCAGCTTCTCAAAATGGCAGGCCGCGCAGAAATTGGCGCCCTTGTAGAGCGGGGACTGGAGCGACGTGTGCACCATGTTGTCTTCCGCGTCCTTGAACGGCCCGTACATGGCCTTGCCGGCGGTCAACTGGAAGGACGGGACCTTCTTGGGGTCATCCGCCAGCTTCTCGACCAGATGGCAGGACGCGCAGCTGATGCCTTCGACGGTCACCTTGCCCGCCATGACCTGGTCGATGATCCGATCCGTGTGCTGCGGAAAGAGCGTGACGGCCGGAGCATGGCAGGAGAGGCACTGCTGTTTCTTGGCCGCGCTGGGATTGGTCTGCAGCCAGATCCCCATCACGGACCGGAAGACGGCCGACGGCAAGGCCGTCCCGTGCAACAGGGCCGCATCGACCCGGCCCATCTGCTTGAGGTCCATCGTCATCTCGCGGAGTCCCAGCATCTCCTCGTAATGCCGGTCGTGGCACTGGCGGCAGACTTCCGAACGGACGAACACGTTTTCGATCTCTTCGATCCACGGTTCCTTGGGGACCTTCTTGTCCTGCCCCACGCCTTCCTGAAACACCGCGGCGCCCAATCCGACCAGAAGGAACGCCGCCAGGCCCGCCAGCAATGCTCCGCGATTCATGCCGGTACTCCGCATGTGCTCCACCACCGCTGTGCCCCCGCCTTAATCCGTGTTCTTGGGAACGAAGTGAAAGTTCATTTGTCCGCCCTGGCCCTGGTTGTCGGGGCTGGTCGGCTCCCACGTGCCGACCGTGCAATTGCCGTCGCGCATGCAGGCAGGCAAGAGTTTCCCGAAATCGTCCAGGTTCCGGACCGGTTTTTTATTGACTTCGGCGATGACGGCCCCGACCTTGATGCCGGCTCTCTCCGCAAGGCTGTCGCCGATGATATCCAGCACCGCCACGCCTTCGGCCGAACGCAAATTCAGTTCCTTGCGGATGTCTTCGGTCACCGCGCCCACGATGATCCCGAATTCCTCGGCCAGGGCGATCACGTCCTTGTTTCTCTTGTCGACCGCCGGATCCGTTGCCGCCAACGCCACGCCGGCCACCCAGGCCAGCATCACGACGCCCGCTATGCCGATGACACGCATTCGCATGCTACCCCTGTTTGGTCTCTTGCGGAATCGGATCGATGAGCAACTGGAGCCACGGCGCAATGGCTTTCTGCCCGTTGCGCTCCTTGTTCTCGCCGTTCCAGACCGCAAACGCGACCGTCTGGATGCGGCCCGGCCCAAACGTCGCGTCGTTGTCCGGGTCCCGCGTCTCCATCGGCCGCTTGAAGACCACCCGCCATTGCCCCTGTTCCCACAGGGCATTCCCCTGGACGATCCCCTGGCCCCGCTTGCTCGTCAGCGTGCTGAACCCCCCTCCCAGGAGGTCCTCGACCGACGACGCTCTGCGCGGAATGACTTCGAAGCGCCGCACTTCGCCTTCCGTGCCCTTCGTTTTCCGCTCCGCTTCGCTGGCTTTCCGCCGTTCGATGTCCGTCTGCCAGTCGGCTTTCCAATGCCAGATGTTGAGGTAGTGGTCCAGCTGCCCCATGCAGAAAAACGCCGGCGCGTCGCCCAGCGGGAACGCCAGCGCCGCCCCGTCCCGGAACGTGCCCGGCGTCAGCCGGTCATTTTTCGTCGGATCCTGCCACTCCAGCAGAAACACCAGTTCTTTGCCGTTATGGAGGGCCCGGACCGTCAGGCCCTTGATGGTCGGATCAGGAAGGGTCGGCCTCGTGACAATTTGGCCGCTGAGGGGGAGCACTATTGGCGTCGCCTTCTCCCACTCCGGTGCTTTGGGATCGAAGGGGAGCTCGCCGGAGATATACAGGGCACGGATGTACAGGCCTTGCGAGCTGACGACCTGCACGCCCAGGCCGTACGATCCGAGAACGAGAATGAAGGCTGCCGCAAGCAGAACCCGCGCGCGATGACGTGTCACGGCTGCAGGAGACAACCAGCCCATACCCACCTCCACCTGTTGCGTTCATAAGGCCTCCCTCGCGTGGGAGGACGGCGCTAATACAGTTTCAAGCGTCGGATCTTGTTTTCGCCCCGCTCGCAGATGTACAGGAACCCGTTGGCGTCCAGCGCAAGGCCGGCCGGCGAATTCACCACCGCCTCGACGGCCACGCGGCCGTCCCCATGCTTGATCATCTCCTTGTCCACGGCTTTCACGAACTTGGCCATCCCGCAGCCGCCCATCGCGCCGGAGTCTTTGTACCCGCTGTCCCCGATTCCCGCGACCGTCGTGATAAGCCCCGTGCCCGCTTCAACGCGCCGCACCCGGTGGTTCATCGCGTCCGAGATGTACAGGTGGCCGGACGGATCGAGAATGACCGACTCCGGCGCGTTGAGCATGGCCTTGACGGCCGCCTTGCCGTCCCCATCGTAGCCGAAGAAGCAGGAACCCGCGACCGTGGTGACGATCCCCGTCTTCATGTCGATCTTCCGGATCCGGTTGCTGCCCTTATCCGCCACATAGACATCGTCGTTCGCATCGACCGTGATGGCGACCGGATCGTGGAACCGCACGTCAGGTCCGGCTTTTCCATCATCCATGTACACACTCATGTCCATCCCGTCCGGCGTGCATTCCGGACGCAGCCACCCATGGTCGTCGCTGAAATCGATCCCGATGGCGTCTCCAGAAAGCACCACCAGGTTTTTGGCGATGAGCGGGCTGTCCCGATCGTCGTCCTCTTTCGTCCACGTTCCGGCAATGGAAGTGATCTGCTTGGTGGCCGGGTCGTACATCCGAATGCGATGGGCCTGGGCATCGACGATGAACATCCGGTCCCGGGAGTCGAACGCGATCGCGCTCGGATAGGTGAGGTTGACCTCCAGCGCCGGCCCGTCGCCGTTGAACCCGAAATCCCCGGTGCCCGCGACCGTGTCGATGACACCGGTCTTCAGATCAATCCGGCGGACCCGGTTGCTCCCGGAATCGCAGATATAGAGGTCGCCTTTGGAATCGAACGCCACGCCCAGCGGCAGGTAGAGCCCCGCCTCGACGGCGGGACCGCCGTCTCCGCTGTAGCAGGTCTCGCCGATGCCGGCCACATGGCCGATGAGGCCCGTCGCGAGCTCGATCCGGCGCACGCGATCGGACCCGGATTCGGCAAAGTAGAGGTACGTCCCTTCAGGATCGACGGCGGCGCTGACCGGCAACGGCATGCCCGCTTTCGTGGCGATCTTGCCGTCGCCCGTGCTGCGGGATTTCCCGTTGCCTGCAAAGGTTTCGATGATCCCGACGGAAATAACGCTGCTTTCCATGGCATTCACCTCAGTTTCGAGCAGCCGCGCTCATACCTTCGGCGGCTCCGTGGCGACCGGCGGAGGCGGCGCGCCCGGCGTTCCCGCCGGCGGGACGGCTTGCGCAGAGGCAGCCGCATCCGGCGCCGCCGGCGCACCCGGCTGCTGTTGGGCTTGCGCCTGCTGGGCTTCCAGCTCGATGGCGTCCGCCTCGTGGACCGATTTCTTGAACCCCTTGATCGCCTTGCCCAAGCCTTCGCCGAGCTGGGGCAGCTTCCCGGCCCCGAAAATGATCAGCACGATGAACAGAATCAGCACCAGCTCGGTAATACCCATGCTTCCAAACATAGCGCGCGCTCCCTGTTAGGTTGACTCGCTTACTTGTCCTTCGATTCCACTGGCCGTCGCGCGGCAAACCGTTGTTTGAGCCGCTCGCGCGTCTGGTCGGCCTCGGTGAACCGTTTGGTCTTTTCATACGTGCTGATGAGATTATAATACGCCAGCGGCTCGTCCGGGTTGTGCTCGACCGCCGCCTCCAGCACGCCGATGGCCTCCTCGGGCTTCCGCAGATTCATATAGACCTCCATCAACGCAAAGGCCGCTTCAAGATTGTTCGGATCGAGTTCGAGAACCCGACGGTATGCGGCGATCGCGTTATCGATCGTATGGAGGTCGGAGATATGCCGCAGATCCAGCTTTTCATAGACCTTCGCCAATTGGAACCAGGCGAGCGGGTCATCGGGAGTAACGTCGACGAGTCGTTCAAACAACGGCATGGATTCCATGAAGTCGTTCCGATCGAACAGCGATCGCCCGAGATTGAACAGCGCCAGCACGTCATTGGGGTTGATCTCGAGGGCCTTCCGGAACTGGGTGATGGCTTCATCCATGTCACCCCTGGTGGCCTGGATGGTGCCGCGGTTCGCGTAGTACATCGCCAGGGAGTTGTCCATCTGCTTGCGGATGGACTCCGCCATCGTGATGGCCTTCGACACGTTATCGAGCGCCTCATCCAGCATGCCCTTGGCGAAATAGACTTCGCCGAGCCGGCACTGCGCCTGAAAATCCTCCGGGTCGCCCTCCAGCAGCTTCTTGAGCTCGCCGATCTCATCATCGAGATTCGGCGGCGCGTCCATGGTCTGCCCGGCGGCTTTCCCCTCCTGGGGCGCGTCTTGGTCGGTTCCAGCATCCATATCCGTCACGTCTCCAGAAATATTACCACGCCGGCATCAGGATATGCCTGACGCTGCCGCCGTGGGGGGATCCGGTAGTTCCACCGGGAACAGCGGGCTCACCGATTCCCGGACGTCGAGCCGCCCGTCGTTCACGATCAGCAACAGCCCCACCACCACAAAGAGGGTCAGATGGGATAACTGCAACGCGTAGCCCGCGATGAACATCAAGGCCAGCCCATAGCCGGCACGGCGGCCCATGCTGACCTGCTTGATGACGGCGTAGGACCAGAACAGCAGGCCGGCCATGTACAGTGCGAACGGCAGGTAGAAGGTGTACCCCATGCCCATCTGGAAGATCCAGCCGATGCCCTGGCTCGCCTGGCGGACGTGCTTGGCCGTCGCCGGGTCGAAGATTTCGATGACGCCGTCCATGAGCAGCAGACCCAGGAAAAGGCCGGTCCACGTCGCGACGAATTGGATCGTCCGCCGCTGTTGCTGCTTGTTCTTGGAGCGGAATGTGAACCCGGAGTACACCGCGAACACCAGCGCCGTCGCCACCACCATCAGGGCTTCGCCAAGGCGGCTGATCTCATGGACCAGCGGCGGAGACGTCGCCACCCCCAGCCACCCGTAGGTCGTGGTCGAGATCTGGTAATAGAGCCAGCTCGACACGCCCGCGCCGTAGCAAAGCGCCAGGGCGCGCGCCGCCGGAGCGGGATTGGCCCGGCAATACTGGACCACGAGCGTCCAGATCAGCGCGACCGTCAGCACATTGTAGGCGATCGACCCCGGCATCCCGGGAGGAAACAGGAGGAAGACCACCGTCAGCGCGAGGAGCAGCGAGCCCAGCGCCACCACGGCATGGTCCCCGGGGCGGGCGAGCAGCCCGTTCACTTTGTAAAAGAGCAGCGCAAACAGCACCAGAAAGACGAGGATCGCCGAAAAGTTCATGAGCGCGAATCCGATCGCCGACGCGCCCCGCAGAAAATATTCGACGGCCACGTACTCCTGCGCCACCTTGGAGAGATGCATCCCCAGGCGCGACACGAGCCGGTAGAGGACCAGTTCGCACAGCCCCGAGACCAGCAACGCCTTCAGGATGTATTCCAACAGCAGGCTGCCGGTTTCCGGGCCGACTCGAACGCGCGGGGCCGTGGCGGACTCGGACATCGTCAGCCCGCCGCTACCGGATGGGTCTTCGCGCGGGCGATGAACAGCAGCCCGTCCGCCATCGAATAATTGAACGGCAGCTCACACACGACCTCGCTGATTTTCTCGTACACCTGCTGATAGACCCGTTCCGCCTCGTCCGGCTTCATCCCTTCCGCGACCTCATAGAAATAGCCGAGACTGAGGTCTTCGGAAGACGGACGCATGATGCGCCGGATGCCGTAGCTCGCCGGATCGCTCATGATGGGCGCCTCTTTTTCCAGGTCGAACAGACACGGCTGGCAGGAAAAACCGTAGGATGAATTCAGCCGGGCATGCCCGACCACGAAATCCGCCGTCTCCATCGCTTCGGCTTCCGTCTCGGTGGGGAACCCGACCAGGACATAGCAATGCACCGCGATGTCGAGGTCCAGGCAATCATCCACGATCCGGTTGACGTGCTCGCGTTTGATCCCCTTCTTCATGAAATCCATCACCCGCTGGTTGTAGGATTCCAGCCCGTACACGATCTTCAGGCACCCCGCCTCACGCATCAACTTGAGGAGGTCCCGCGTCAGGTTCTTCTCGAAGCGCATCTCGCAGGTCCACTGGGCATTGACACCGGCCTCGATGAGCTGGCTGCAGAGGCGCTTGGTCGGCGACAACGCAAAGCACTCGTCGGTGAAAAAGAAGAAGGGCGTCTGGTATCGCTCCATGAGCATTTTGACGTCGTCCACCACCTTTTCCGGCGACCGTTGCCGGAAATTCTGGTGGTCCAGCGTCAGCGCGCAGAATGCGCAGTCCTTGTAATAACAGCCACGGGAAAACTGGATGGGCAGCACCGACTGCGGCGCGAGATATTGGCGGAAGGGGAACCCGTCGAAGTTCGGCGCCGCCAGCGCATTGATGTTCTCAGAGAAAAACGGTTGATTCACGATGATCTTGCCGTTCTGCCGGTAGATCAGGTTCGGCACCTTGCTGTACTCGCGCTTCCCCTCCAGTTGATGGATCAACTCCAGCAAGGCCGTCTCCCCTTCGAACACCACGAAATCATCGGCGAACTGGAACATCGCATCAGCCCGCCGGAGGTTGTCCACCAGCCGGGTGAAGATGCTGCCGCCGATCGTCAGATGCACATCGGGGTTCGCCTGCTTGATCAGCCGGCAGAGGGTGAGGCCCGGCAGGATCTGCGACGTCGCGGTGATGGAGACGCCGACAAGGTCGGGCGCCTGCCCCAGGATGTCCGGAACCAGTTTGTCGCGGAAGATTTCCAGATACGGATTCTCCTGCTCATCCGTCACCGCCTTCAGGATGTCCTTCGACGAGTAGATGGAATACCGCCACTGGTTATCGACCACCGAGATTCGCGTCGGGAAATACAGAGTGGAAATGAAGGCGAGCCAGCGATCGATGAGAAACAGGCTCTCCCGATACTTTTCCAGGTCGTAGAACTGCTCGGAGCGCAGAATGCGCTTGGCGTCCTCGATCCGGTCGTAGAGTGGGGGAAACCAGTCGAGGGCTTCCTTCATGCGGGCAAGGTGTTCCTGGCTGGACGCGCCGGTTTCCCCTTGCGTGCCGAGCCGCTCCAGCGTCCGGACCTTGTCCTGCATCCGCTCATAGGTCTCGCGGCCGGCTGGCTGGCTCAGAAAGCCGTCGAGGACCTCAATGCCGAGGTCGCGCTGCACGACGTTGGTGACGCCCTCTTGCTTGAGAAACCCGGTCAACGATGGGAGGCTGAGGTAGGGCTGGGAAGGATGCCATGTCGGAGGAAACAATAAAACCGTTTTCATCAAGACACCTTAGTCAGCGCAAATTAACGAAAAATTCAACGCCTGCTGTATGAATTCAGAAGCACATGTCTCCCCCTGGCTACCCCTCAGATTTTATACACCCAGCTGGTGAGGAAATGCAACTGCACCGGCCGCCTTAGTGACCGCCCCGAACGGGTCATATCCATGTCTGATATCACCCAAGTGGGCATAAAAAAACCCCGGGGGGAGCTAACCTCACCCCCGGGGCTTTTTCCGATTCGTTTACCTTACGGGATCTGCAGGCTGAACCAGGTGGAGATCCCCTTCATGCCGTCACGTTCCACGTTCTGTCCGTCCCAGACCGCAAAAGCGACCGGAACCGACCCTCCGCCTTTGAATTGCACGTCGTTGGGGTCCGAGGTCGTCAGCGCACGCTTGTACACCACGCGCCACGTGGGTCCCGTGCAGCAGCCGCCCTTGATCGAGCCCGAATGCTCCCACAGACCATTCCCCACGACATCCTGGTGGGCTTGGGTCGTCAGGGTGCTGAACCCGTTCGCATTGAGGTCCTCGACCGACCCAATCCGCATTTCAGGATCGGACAGGATGTTTCCCGACCAGATGCCGGTGTTGAACGGCCCCAGGCTCCGCCCAATGCGGTCCAGATAGGTCACGCCGCCGGCCGGCTCCTCGTAATAGTAGTCCCAGAAAATGGCGGGATACTCGTTGTCCACGTCCCAGATTCCGGCGCTGTCCTTGCCGAGGTCCCTCTGCCATTCAGCGTTCCACCGCCAGATGTTGACGGTGCCGCCGGACTGGCCCATGCACTGGAACGGCGGCGCCCCGCTGGTGTTCACGGGAAACTGAATGGCCGCCTGGTCACGAAAATGCTGCGGGCCGATGGTCGTGTCGTTCTTGGACTGATCGCCCCAATCCAGACGAATCCCGATTTCCTTCCCGTTGGTAATGGCCTTCACAAAGACCGATTTGACGGCGATATTGGGGTGCATCGGCGTGGTGATCGTCTGGCCGCTGAGCGGCACGATCACGCCTGGGACGTTCTCCCAAGCCGGGTTCGCCCCGTCCATCGGAATCGCACCCTTGATCGCCTTGGCCTGAATGGCGACCGGCTGGCTGACAGCCAAGGGGACCTGTCCCAGCGTCAGGACCACGCCGACGACGAGGGCGCTCAGGAGCACCCCCCATACGACGGCCCTGTTCCTCGTGTGAATGATTTCCATAGCGATAGCCCCTCCTCTCTATAAAAAATTACCCTAAAACGCCCTGTACGCTAAGATCAAAAACTCCGGCAAATTCTGACCGTCACTCTGACCGGATTTCCCGTTATGCGCGACCGGCCTTCGGCGCATCTTCGCCACCCTCGCTGCCCGTGTTTTCCATTTGAGAACGGCCTCCGACTTCATCCAGGAGCACGGACAGTTCGTTGCCGAGGTCCTGGGCCCCGCACTCAAACGTCGCGCCTTCAGGAGGATTGAACGTCGCCGGCTTGTAGTCGGTTTCCTTGTATGGCTGGGGCTTCACGCCGAGATAGGCGCAATCGAACTTGAGAAAGGCTTTGCAGAGTTCGCAGAGGTAGTGAAAGAACCCTCGCTGGGCCTTCTTGGACGCCATGTCGGCAAACAGGGGCGCCCACCGCCCAACATGATCGCGAACGAATTTCTTTTCCGCATCCGTCACGATCTGGAGTTTCTCGGTCCCGTCGTGGCAGAGCGCGTACGACTCCTTGTAGGCCAGGAAATGGAGAAATTCAAACTCCACACTGAGGTGATCGAGCCGCTCGTGGACGACTTCGGCCAACTCCAGCCCGAACGCCTTGTAATACCCGGCGATGTCACCCATGGTATGGGACTGTTGAAAGACGTGTTCATTCCCGAAGAGCGTTTCGTATGGAGGGGCGTCGAGGCTAATCACGTTGGAGAACACCCGCCGGTGCTCGTCCTGCAGGTCGCTGAACTCCCACGTTTTGAAGTTTTGCTCCTCCCACTCTCCGATTTTTTCAACGAACTTTCTGATCGGGACGACCAACTCGCGCACGGCAGGATCCGCCTTCGTCGCATCAAGACTTTTTTCCAACGACTCGACGGCCGCAAGCCCGTCTTCCGCAAATTCGCCGTCCTGGAGATAGTTATAGAACTCGTCTTCTTCGGGGAAGAGGAACCCCCAAGAAAGGAGAAGGTAAAGCTTGCTCCGCGAGAGGGCCAACTCGACGACTGGAGCGTCGGCCAACCCCGTCTTCCCTGTCGGATTACCAGAGACTGCCTGTATTCCCATGATGCTCACAGCCTCCCTAGCCTTGAGCCTAGCAAGAATATGAAAACATGGCTAGGTTGTCAAGGGCTTTTTGTGGCCTCGAAACGGCCGGAAATCACCTTGATCGCGATCCGGTCATTTACCCCAGAGCACACCTGTTCACAGATTCCGCACCCCACGCATTTCCCCTGGTCGACAATCGGATAAGCATCGAGAAAATCAACTGAAAGCGCCCCAACCGGGCATTTGGCCAGACAAAACCGGCACCCCTGATCGGCCGTGCAATCGGCTCGGCTGACGACCGCCAGCCCCATTCGCACCTCGGTCTGATCCCCCACCGGGAGAAGGGCTTCCGTCTCGCAAGCCGAGATGCAGGGGAAATCATCGCAAAGGTGGCAGGGGGACTCATTGGCAAAGATGACCGGGTACCCGGTCGCCAGGTCTTTTTTAATGCTCCCATAGGGGCAGGCCGGCAGGCAGTCGCCGCATTTGGTGCAGCGGTCGAGAAAAAGCTCCTCTTCGACGGCGCCCGGAGGCCTGAGCCAATCCACCCTGGCCTTGACCGGAGGCTCCTTGGGGCCGACCTCCGCCGGGGCCTCCTTTTGCTGCTCATAGTATTCATAGACCGTCTTGCCGACCGACAGCACGGACTGCTTGAGAAACTCCCGCCGCTCCTTGTCGAACTCCTCCGCCATGGCGCTCGTCAATCTCCGTGGACGCCGGCGGCCCGCAGCTTGTACACCTCGATGCACCGGTCACACCCACCGTATTCAGGGTCCCAGCCGGGATGATTGTCCCGGATAAAGTCCAGGACCTCAGGCTCCACGTCCTGCTCAAGATTCTCCACCCAATTGTACGTGGGAAACCCGCAGAGCGGACAAGGAAAGCCCGGCATGAGCATGACTTTCTTGCGTTCCGGAATCTCGGCGCCTTCGACTTCGATCGCCCGGTCGATCACCTTGAGAGTGTCCGTCGCCAGTTCGATCAGTTCCGGGTGGGTAAAGAATTCGGTCGCCCACAGCCCTTCAAAAACGGCCACGAGCTGCTTGCCGGGAATCTTCCGATACCACGTGGAAAATTCCCGGAAACGCTGTTCCTTGGAGAACACCGGTTCTTTGCCCCACCGCCCCAGCCGGTTGTCGATCCAGAGGCACCAGAGGACCCGGAACCGCGCCAGAATGAGGCTTTCCTCGCCGGGGGTGTTACCGACCTTGATGTCCGGGTCGTACAGGAAGGCCGGATCAAGCATGTCCTTGATGTGGATCAGTTCGTGCCGGCAGAAGCGGGCCAGCGCCGGATCATAGAACCGCCGCGGGAGGAGCTTGATGCCGACGCCTTTTTGCCCTTTGGCCTCAAACGTCTTGGCCAGGTCTTCCTCGACGGTCCCCCATTTCCGCAAGATGTCGACGGATTCCTGGTCTTCTTTGAGGACGCCCCGGACCAGGACGATCCCGATGCGCTCCCGCAGGTCCGGGAACTCATTAAACGCCTGATCGATGATGTCGGCAAACCCCCAGTGCCCGAACAGGTACTGGTAGAGCTTTTGAAACTCCGGCTCCCGGTCGTCCAGGGGAAAGTTCTCGTAGATGGGATCGGCCAGTTCATGGAATTCCTTGTAGAAGGTCGGATCGCCTTCACGTTCGGTCTTCTCGAGGAACGCGTCCACGACCTCCTGGATGAGGGCCGGCTGAAACCGCAACTCCATGACAGGCCTCCTTGACTTCCCTTTTTAGCGTCCGTTATAGTTTCACTGTCTTGAGCGACTCTTCATTATAGGGAGCGGTCCCGTTCTTTTGCAAGGCACGCAACCCTGACGTTTTATTGAGGACGATCTGATGGCCGACAGCGCAGCGGCACCCGGTTTTGTGCCTCCTCCACAAACCCTTCCGCCGTCCATGCCCGGCGTCCCGCCTGTCAACATCGTGGACTGCAACGCGCACTGGCGGGCGGGGGCCCGGGAGACCCGGGTCTTTCGCGGGCACCACGACCCCGTCTGGACCGTGGCGTATCACCCCGACGGCACGCTGGTGGCCAGCGGCAGCGTCGACCACTCGATCCGGCTCTGGGAGGTCGACACGGGCCGCATGGTCCGAATCCTGCGGGGCCATACCGACACCATCCGCTGCATCGCCTTCTCGCCGGATGGGCAGATGCTGGCCAGCGGGTCCACCGACCGGACGATCCGCCTCTGGAACCCGAAGACCGGGGAATTCATCCGGATGCTGTTCGGACGCTATGATCACGCCATCCACTCCATTTCCTTCTCGCCTGACGGGCTCATGCTGGCGCGCGGGAACGAGAACCGGGACATCAAAATCTGGGAGGTCGGCACGGCCACGGAGCTCCTGTCGCTGCTCCCCCATGATGTCTATGACCGGCACTGGAATATCTGCACCGTCTTCTCTCCGGACGGCCGCCTCTTGGCCAGCGGGAACGACATCGGCGGCATGACCCTGTTCGAAGTCCTGCCCAGCGGGCAGGCGCTCTGTACCCTGGAGGGGCATAAATCGGACCCCTTCGACGGCACCATTGAACGGCGGGGTCAATGGTTCGAAGAACAGTCCGGCTGGGAGACCGCGTTTGAGAACTGGATCGGAGGCATCGCCTTTTCGCCGGACGGCAACACGCTGGTCAGCGGCAGCCGTGACACCACCATGAAGTACTGGGAGGTCCCGAGCGGGCGTCTCCTCCGGACCGTGAAGGCGCATTCGGGATGGGTACGTGCCGTGATCTATTCCCCGGACGGCAAGATCGTGGCTTCGTGCTCGGACGACACCACGATCAAACTGTGGGACGCCCCGACCGGACGGCCGATCCGCACCATCAAGGGCCACAAGGAACCGGTGCGCGCCATCGCCTTCTCCCCGGACGGCCGCCGCCTTGCCAGCTGCAGCCTGGACCGCACCGTCAAGCTCTGGGAAGGCGGCGAGATTCCCAAAACCGCCTAAGCCTCCTCGTTACTCCTCCGCTCCGTTGGTCTCTTTCGTAATCCCGTAGCGTTTGCACTTCTCCCAGAGGGCTTTGCGCGAGAGACCCAGCAGTTTCGCGGCCTCGGTCTTGTTGTCCTTCGTCCGCTCCAGTGCTTTGACGATGTACTGCCGCTCGAACTGCTCGCGGGCGACATCCAACCGATCCGCCGACGCCGTCTTCTTCTCGGCCATCGGCACCCCTTCGCTGCAGAACCCGCAGGTCGGTTGCGGGGGGCCTCCCAGGTAAGGGCAGGACGGGAACCCGCAGAGGTCCCAGGGCTCGATCTCCTTGTTCTCATGGCTCAACGTGACGGCCCGTTCGACCGTGTTCTCCAGCTCGCGGACATTGCCGGGAAACGAATAGCGAATGAGCAGCCCCTGGGCGCGCTGGGAGAAGGCCTTGACCCGCTTGCCCGCCCGCAGCCCGAAGCCCCCGAGGAAGTGCTCGGCAAGGACGAGCACGTCCTCCTTCCGTTCCCGCAACGGCGGCAACTGCACCGGGACCACGCTGAGCCGATAGAAGAGGTCCTCCCGAAACCGCCCCGCCTGCACCTCTTTTTTCAAGTCCCGCTGCGTCGCGCAGATCAGCCGGACATCCACCTCGATCGTCTGGTCGCCCCCGACGCGCTCAAACTGCCGCTCTTGCAGCACCCGCAGCAGCTTGACCTGCACCAGCGGCGAGA
This sequence comes from Nitrospirota bacterium, assembly GCA_004298335.1. Taxonomy (GTDB): domain Bacteria; phylum Nitrospirota; class Nitrospiria; order Nitrospirales; family NS-4; genus SCTG01. The sequence goes on along the minus strand of SCTG01000092.1, from coordinate 5,356 downwards.
TCTCGCCGATCTCATCCAGGAAAAGCGTGCCTTGGTGCGCCAGCTCGAATCGTCCTTTCCGCTGCCGGAGCGCCCCCGTAAATGCGCCCCGCTCATGCCCGAAGAGCTCGGTTTCGAGCAGGGATTCCGGAAGCGCGGCGCAACTGACCTTGATGAAGGCTCCGTCCCGGCGCGGACTGTTATGATGGATCGCGTTGGCCACCAGTTCCTTGCCGGTGCCGCTCTCGCCGAGAATCAGCACCGTCGAGTCCGTGGGGGCGACCAGCTTGATCTTCTCCAGCACCTCGCGCATTTTGTCGTTCTTGCCGAGCAGACCCTTGAAGCTGAAACGGCCTTCCAGTTCCTCCCGCAGCGACCGATTCTCGTCCTCCAGTTCCAGCACTTTGAGAAGACGGTTGACAATCATGAGCAGCTCGTCCATCGAGAAGGGCTTGGTGATGTAGTCGTACGCCCCCATCTTGATCGCCCCGACCGCCGTCTCAACGGAGCCGTGCGCGGTGATGACGATCACGCCGGTCTTGGGCGACACCTCCTTACAGGTCTGAAGGATCTGGAGCCCGTCCATGCCGGGGAGCCGGAGGTCGGAGATCACGATCTCGAACGGTTCCTTTTTGATCAGATCAACGCCTTCCAGGCCGGTCGCGGCGACTTTGACCTGGCACCCCTCGTCTTTCAAGGCGTCGGCGATCGAGATCCGCATGAGGGGCTCGTCGTCGATGATCAGGACGTTCGGCTGCGGCACCGCCTCAGGCCTCCTTGCCTGCCAGTGACCGGACGTTCATCGCGGGCAATTTGACGGTAAACGTGGTCCCCTGGCCGACCTGGCTCTTCACCGCAATCTGCCCTCCGTGCCGTTCGACGATGCCGAGGCTGACGGAGAGACCCAAGCCCGTTCCCTCGCCCTGCCCTTTGGTCGTGAAGAACGGATCGAAGATCTTCGGCAGGACGTCGGGCGGAATTCCGCAGCCGGTGTCCTCCACCTCGATCGTGCACCATTGCCCGTCCGTGCCGGATCGGACCGTCACCAACCCGTCCCCGCGAATCGCCTGCACCGCATTGAGGACCAGATTCATCAGGACTTGCTCGATCATGTGCTGGTCCGCCATCAGGGGCGGAAGATCCCGCGCCAGCTCCCGGCGAAGACCCACGCCGGTCCCTTCGAACGCATAATTGGTCAACGTCAGGACGCGCTCGATGATCGAATTGACTTCCGTCGGGGAGAGCTCGGGATCGTACTGCTGGGAAAAATCCAGCAACTGGCGCACGATCTTCTGGACCCGCCGCAATCCGTCTTCCATCGACGCCAGATACTCCCGCTCCCGGGCCGGGGACAGGGTACCCTTCCGGAGATTGTAGAGGCAGTTCAGAATGCCTCCCAGCGGGTTGTTGATTTCGTGCGCCACGCCGGCCGCCAGCTTCCCGACCGACGCCAGCTTCTCGGCGTTCAAGACTTGTTGTTCCAGGCGTTTTTTGTCCGTGATGTCCCGCGCGATCCCCAACACCCCCACGATGCGCCCCTCGTTGTCTCGAAGCGGCGACACGCTGACCAGGACATTGCGGGGTTCCCCGGCCTTGGTCACAATCTCCACCTCGTAGGCTTGCTTGGCACCGATATCCAAGGTGGACCGCAGGCGTTTTCCGCGATGGCGGCGTGACAGCAGCGACAGGTACGGCCGTCCGATCAGGTCTTCCTTGCGATACCCCCAGACTTCGACCTTGCCGTTCACATAGGTGAACCGCTGATCGTGATCGAGCGTGTAAATGACGTCGTTGGCGTTCTCCAGGAGGTTCTCGAGATACGTCTTGGTCTCTCCGATCTCGCGGGTCCGGTCCTGCACCTTCACTTCCAGGGCTTCACTGTATTCCTGAAGCTGCCGTTCCAGCGCCTTGCGTTCCGTGATATCCCGCAATTGCACCATGACGTAGACCATCGGCCCGGTCTCAATACCGGTGAGGTCAAGCTCCATGGGAACCGGCCGCCCCGCCCGGTCGAACACCTTGACCTCCACGGTCGGCGTTTTGTTTGCACCTTTCAGGACCTCCTGCATCAGCGCCGTCACGGCCGGCTGGTACTTGGGGAGAATGAGGTCGATGAACCGGCGGCCCACGAGCTGGTCCTCCGGGTACTTCAGGATGGCTTCCTGTCGCCGATTCACCGCGACTATCCCCCCACCGGGATTGACCATGATCACCGAGTCCGCCGCTTCGTCAAACAGGATCTTGTACCGCTCCTGTGACTCGCGCAGGTCCTTGGTCCTGCGATCCACCTCATGCTCGAGCCCCTCGGTATGCCGACGGAGGCTGTCCGCCATCTGGTTGAAGGTGTCCGCGAGCTTTTCGATCTCATCGCCGGTCGTAATATCCAACCGGTGATTGAGTTCGCCCCTGCCGATCAGGGCCGCCCCGGTCTGCAGCGCCTGGATCGGGCGCACGATCCGGCGGGCCAGGAACAGGCCGGCCAGCAGCATGAGCAGAAAGACACCCACAGCCCCCAGCGACACTTTCCACAACAGTTGATTCAGCGGCGCGAATGTTTCCTTCGGATCCTGCCGGACAAAGGTGAGCCATTGCACTCCGCCCCCCCCGAGGCTTTCAGGCGCGAGCGCGACCGGGAACCGGACGGGGGCGAACCCTACAATCGAGTTTTTCCCGCCATGCGAATCATCCTCCGCCACCACCCAGTCCGCCTTCGGTTTGGCAATCTGGCGCATCAGGGCGGTATTGATCGTGTGCCGGTCCGGAGAGAGCACGGGACAGATCAGCGGCCGGCCGGCCGTGTTCAACAGCATCGCATGTCCTTGCTCCCCGATCCGGACTTCCCGGATCGGCTTGAACAGTTCGTCCCGCCGCAACCGGACGTTGACAGCACCGACCGCTTTCTGCTGCACGTCGTCATAGATGGGGACGGCCACATCAAGGATATGAAACCCGAGCGCCTCATCGAAGACGAGATCGCTCACGTAGATCTGGCCGTTGCCACCGTTGAACGCCGCCTTCCACCACGGGGCCTTGCTCTGGTCGTACTCGGCCCGGGGCGTCGAGCTCAGCACCAGCGCGCCCTGGCTGTCCGTCACCAGAATGGCGATATACTCGGCCTTCCGGATGCGGTGCCATTCGATCAGGTAATCGGTCGCCATCTTATTGACGAAATCCGGGAACCGGTCTCGGTTCGCCCCCTTGCTCCAACGTCCTTCCCACTCGCGAACCATCCGACGGATGGAGGCCGGATCGCGCCCCGCATAACTCCGGTTGGAGTCAATGACCGCCCCCCGCAAGATCGGAATTGTGGCCAACTGGCGGGCTTCACTGACACCCTGCATAACCTGCAATTCGATTTTTCCGGCGGCCTCGATCGCGATCTGACGGAAATCCCGTCCGATCGTATCCCGGATGGCTTGGCGTTCTTCGAGGTAGGTGATGACGAGCGAGAAACTAAGCGGCAGCAGGCCGATCAGCACCATGGCGGTGATGATCCGTCGCTGGAGACTCTGTCGGCTGGAGAACTGTTTCAATCCGGTAACACCACGGTTTCTCGTAACTACTCATTTTCCTTGGCTTATCCGGAATTGTCAAGTCTAGGTAACACCTCTAGTGGCGACGGAGCAGCTTGCCGGGTGTTCCTTTCCAAAGGATGAGGAGTGGGCTGGCAACAAAAACCGAGGAGTAGGTCCCGACGAGCACACCCAGAAGCAACGCCAGGGAGAAGTCATGCAACACCTCTCCCCCGGCCAAGGTGAGGGGAATGAGCACCAGGACGACGGTCATCGACACCACCACGGTCCGGCTCAGAACCTGGTTGACGGCGTTATTGATCACGGTCTCAAGCGGGTCCCGGTGACGCACCTTCAGATTCTCCCGGATCCGGTCAAAGACGACGACGGTGTCCGTCAGCGAATACCCCGCCAGCGTCAGGAGAGCGGTGACGATCAGGAGAGTGATCTCCTTATCCAGGAGGTAGAACACCCCCAGCACCGCAAACACGTCATGGAAGGTCGCGATCGCCGCCGCGATTCCGAATCGGAATTCAAAGCGTGCCGCGACGTACAAGATGATGCCCAGCATCGAGATCGAAATGGCGATCAAGGCGTCCTTCTGGAGCCTTTGGCCGATGGTGGGACCGATCTCGTAACTGGAGTCCACCGCAAAGGGATTGCCGGCGAAATCCTTTTTGAACACCTCCAGTACCTTCTCGGCCACTTTCTCTTCGATGGTCGTCGTGGCCTTGACCCTCACCAGCAGCTTGTTGTCGGCGGTGAATTCCTGTAGCTCGACGTCCGGCAAGCCATTGCGTATCAACGCCTGTCTGGCCTGCTCAATTGAGATCGGTTGTTCAAACTTTAATTGAACGGCCGTTCCTCCCGCGAAGTCGATGCCCAAGTTAGCCTTCCCGAGCCAGATGTGGACCAAGGCCAGGAGGCCGACAAGGACGAACACTCCAGAAATGGCAAAGGAGTACTTCCGGAGCCCCATAAAATCGATCGACGTTTTGCCAAGGACTTCCAGCATGTGTGCCCTAAATGCTCAGTCGTTCCATCCGTCCCCGGCGACTGAGCAGATCGAAGATGACCTTCGTGCCGACCAGAGCCGTAAACAGATTAATCGCGATCCCCAGACAGAGCGTGACGGCAAACCCCTTGATTGGGCCGGTGCCGAACAAAAACAGCGCGAAGCCCGTGATCAAGGTGGTGACGTGCGAGTCGACAATGGTCAGAAATGCCTTGTCGTAGCCGGCGTCCACGGCCGGCCTGACCGGCTTGCCGGTCCGCAGCTCCTCCCTGATCCGCTCAAAGATCAGCACGTTCGAGTCTACCCCCATGCCGATGGTGAGGATGATCCCGGCAATGCCGGGCAGGGTCAGCGTGGCGTTCAGTCCGGCGAGGGCCCCCACCAGACAGACGAGGTTCAGCATCAGGGCGAAATCCGCGATGGCACCCGACAAGCGGTAATACACGACCATGAAGATGATCACCATGGCGCCCGCAATCAGGGTGGAACGGACCCCCTTCTCGATGGAATCGCGCCCCAGGGAAGGCCCGACCGTCAGGTCCTGGATGATCTTCACTGGAGCCGGGAGCGCCCCAGCGCGGAGCACGATCGCCAGATCGTTCGCTTCCTCCATGGAAAAGCTGCCGGTGATCTGGGCCCGACCTCCGCTGATCCGTTCCTGAATCACCGGCGCAGAGTAGACCGTGTTGTCCAGAATGATGGCCATGCGCTTCTTGACGCTCTCGGCAGTGATCCGCTCGAACAGCTTGGCTCCGGTGCTGTCGAAATTGATCGAGACATAGGCGTTCTGGAACTCGCCGATCGACACACGGGCGTCCGTCAGAACATCGCCGGTCAGCGCCACCCGCTT
>SCTG01000208.1 GCA_004298335.1 Nitrospirota bacterium | reverse complement strand
GAGCCGTTGGAGGTGAACCAGCTGCCGTGAATGCTTGTTAGGCAGGTTTGCGCGGGGTTCGTATAGTGGTAATACCTTAGCCTTCCAAGCTAAAGCGAGGAGTTCGATTCTCCTACCCCGCTCCACAGTTGATTTGTTGTGATGGTGAAAGAATTTGCCCTTTTGGCTCAGTGGTAGAGCACTCCCTTGGTAAGGGAGAGGTCGCGGGTCCGATTCCCGCAAAGGGCACCATTTTTAAAGCGTTGCCGCTGGCATGTTGGTGATAGCGGTAGTGCGAATTTGATTGTTTGAACTCATTACTTTTCGGAGCGATATATGGGTAAAGAAAAATTCACACGAACCAAGCCGCACGTCAACGTAGGCACGATTGGCCACGTGGATCACGGCAAGACCACCTTGACTGCTGCTATCACCACTGTGCTGGCAGCCAAGTTTGGCGGCTCTGCCAAGGCGTACGACCAGATCGACGCAGCGCCTGAAGAAAAAGCACGCGGCATTACCATCAACACCGCCCACGTGGAATACGAAACGGCCAACCGCCACTACGCCCACGTGGACTGCCCCGGACACGCCGACTATGTGAAGAACATGATCACTGGCGCTGCTCAAATGGACGGCGCCATCCTGGTCTGCTCCGCCGCTGACGGCCCCATGCCCCAAACCCGCGAACACATCCTGCTGGCTCGCCAAGTGGGCGTTCCCTACATCATCGTGTTCCTGAACAAGTGCGACATGGTGGATGACGCTGAATTGTTGGAACTGGTCGAAATGGAAGTTCGCGAACTCCTGGACAAGTACGACTTCCCCGGCGACAAGACCCCCATCATCCACGGCTCTGCCAAGCTCGCCATGGAAGGCGACAAGGGTGACTTGGGCGAAGGCGCCATCATGAAGTTGGCCGACGCACTGGACAGCTACATCCCCCTGCCCGAGCGCGCAGTGGACGGTGCATTCCTGATGCCCGTGGAAGACGTGTTCTCCATCTCTGGCCGCGGTACCGTGGTGACAGGTCGTGTTGAGCGCGGCATCATCAAGGTCGGCGAAGAAATCGAAATCGTCGGTATTGCTGACACCCAGAAGACCACCTGCACAGGCGTGGAAATGTTCCGCAAGCTGCTGGACCAAGGCCAAGCGGGTGACAACGTCGGTATCCTGTTGCGCGGCACCAAGCGCGAAGACGTGCAACGCGGCCAAGTGCTGTGCAAGCCCGCTTCGATCAAGCCCCACACCCACTTCACCGGCGAAATCTACGTGTTGTCCAAGGACGAAGGCGGTCGCCACACTCCTTTCTTCAACAACTACCGTCCCCAGTTCTACTTCCGTACGACTGACGTGACCGGTGCCATCGAACTGCCAGAAGGCAAGGAAATGGTCATGCCTGGTGACAACGTGTCGATCACTGTGAAGCTGATCAACCCCATCGCCATGGAAGAAGGCCTGCGCTTCGCCATCCGCGAAGGTGGTCGTACCGTCGGCGCCGGTGTGGTTGCGAAAATCATCGCGTAATTCGCAAGAACTGAGGAATTACGATGGCTGCCAAGCAAAAAATCCGCATCCGCCTGAAGGCGTTTGACTACAAGCTGATTGACCAATCGGCTGCTGAAATCGTTGACACCGCCAAGCGCACCGGCG
>SCTG01000091.1 GCA_004298335.1 Nitrospirota bacterium | reverse complement strand
TTGAAGCGGGTGCCGGTGGAGCAGCTTCCGGCCCTTGCGGCGGAGGTCCGCGAGCAGATCATCTCAGTGACGTCGGCCGTCGGCGGGCATCTGTCGTCCAACCTCGGCATAGTTGAGCTCACACTGGCGTTGCATTACCTGCTGGAGACGCCCAAGGACAAGATCGTCTGGGATACCAGCAACCAGGCCTACACCCACAAGCTGCTGACCGGCCGGCGCGACCTGTTCCACACGCTCCGGCAGTACGGCGGGATGAGCGGTTTTTGCAAGCGCGAGGAGAGCATCTACGACACGTTCAACGCCGGCCATGCCGGGACCGGCGTGTCGGCGGCGGTCGGGATGGCGGTGGCCCGGGACCTGGCGGGGCAGCACCATAAAGTCGTGTGCGTGGTGGGCGACGGCGCGATGACGTCCGGCATGACCCTGGAGGCCATGCAGCACGCGGGCGGCCTGCACAGGGATCTGGTGGTCATCCTCAACGACAACCAGATGTCCATCTCCAGGAACGTCGGCTCGCTCTCGGCCTACCTGAACCGCACCTTTACCGGCGAGTTCATGACCCATATGAAGGAAGAGGCCAAGCACCTCATCCAGGCAATCCCGCGGGTGGGAGGGCAGATCAGCAGAATGGCGCACCGGGCGGAGGAACTCGCGAAAGGCCTGATCCTGCCGGGCGTCCTGTTCGAGGAATTGGGCTTCCGCTACGTCGGCCCGATCGACGGCCACAGCTTCGAGCAGTTGCTGCCGACTCTGGAGAACGTGCTGAAATTGCAAGGGCCGATACTGCTCCACGTGATCACGAAGAAGGGGCTCGGCTACGAGCCCGCCATGAAGGACCCGGTCTGGTTCCATGCCTGCCCGGCCTTCGTGCGGGAGACGGGGCGGCCCGCGGCGAAAAGCTCGAAGCCCTCCTACACGGCGGTGGCGATCAACACCCTCTGCCGGCTGGCGCGCGAAGACAGGCGCATCGTTGCGATCACGGCGGCCATGTGCGACGGCACGGGGCTCAACGCCTTTGCCAGACAGTTTCCCGAGCGCTTCCACGACGTCGGCATTGCGGAGCAGCACGCGCTGACTTTTGCCGCAGGTCTCGCGACACAGGGCGTCCGGCCGGTGGTGGCGATGTATTCCACGTTCCTCCAGCGGGCCTACGACCAGGTCGTCCACGACGTGGCGACGCAGAACCTGCCGGTGTCCCTCTTCATCGACCGGGGCGGGCTGGTGGCCGAGGACGGCACGACGCATCACGGCGCGTTCGACTATGCCTATCTCCGGCACGTGCCGAACATGGTCGTGATGGCGCCGAAGGACGAGAACGAGCTCCAGCACATGGTCAAGACGTGCTTGAGCCACGAAGGCCCGGCCGCCGTCCGGTACTCCCGCGGCAGTTCGTGGGGCGTGCCCATGGACCCGGAGCCGACGGTCCTGCCGATCGGGCAGGGCGAGCTGCTGCGTGACGGGCAGGACGTGGCCCTGATCGCGATCGGGATCACTGTGCTGCCCGCGCTGCAGGCGGCCGAGCGGCTGGCGGAGGAGGGCATCTCCGCGGCCGTTGTGAACGCCCGCTTCGTCAAGCCGCTCGATCACGCGCTGATCGCGCGGGTGGCCGGCCGGGTGAAGTGCTTGGTGACGGTGGAGGAAGGCTGCCGCATGGGCGGCTTCGGGTCCGCGGTCCTGGAATCGCTGTCGGAGCGGGGCATCATCAATCTGCCGACGAAGGTGATCGGCCTGCCCGACAAGTACGTCGAGCAGGGGCCGCAGGATCTCCTGCGCGTGCAGTACGGGTTGACGGCGGACGGGATCTACGACGAGGCGAAGGATTTGCTGACCACGGTGCAGGTCGAAGAGCGAGTCTGAACATGTTCATCAAGCGCCGCAAAACGAGGCAGGTTCGCGTGGGATCGGTCCCCA
>SCTG01000227.1 GCA_004298335.1 Nitrospirota bacterium | reverse complement strand
CTGCTCGTGCATTCCGCAGAGCTCGAAATCGACAAGTTGGCCGTGATGCTCGAGCGCGAGGCCTAAAGCAGCGCGACGTCACGCCGCCAGGTCACGCGCATGGCCTACTGGGTTTTTGGTGCGGCGTTCCTGTGTGCACTCGCCTTGGTGGTCCCGTTGACCTTGCTGAACCTGCATTCCATCGCTCGTCCGATCGCCGCGGCGCGGCGCCTGGCCGAGAAGATCGCCACCGGAGACCTGAGCCAATCGGTCGACGTGTCGGGACACGACGAGATCGCCCACCTGCAACGATCGCTGGCCACCATGCAGGACGCCTTGCGCCACCTGGTGGGTCAGGTGCGCAACTCGACCGACAGCATCGGCACCGCCAGCGCCGAAATCGCCACCGGCAACCAGGACCTGAGCCAGCGCACCGAGCAGACCGCCTCCAACCTGCAGCAGGCCGCCTCGTCGATGGAGCAGCTCACCGGCACGGTCCGGCAGTCGGCGGACTCGGCCCGCCAGGCCAACCAGCTCGCCAGCTCGGCCGCCGAGGTCGCCGCCCGCGGCGGTGTCGTGGTCTCGCAGGTCGTGGCCACGATGGACGACATCAACGCGAGCTCCAAGAAGATCGCCGACATCATCGGCGTGATCGACGGCATCGCGTTCCAGACCAACATCCTGGCGCTCAACGCGGCGGTGGAGGCGGCGCGCGCGGGGGAGCAGGGGCGGGGCTTTGCGGTGGTGGCGAGCGAAGTGCGCAGCCTGGCGCAGCGCTCGGCCGCGGCGGCCAAGGAGATCCGGCAGCTGATCTCGGATTCGGTCGGGCGCATCGAGGAGGGCTCGAAGCAGGTCGGGCACGCCGGCGAGACGATGGCGGAAATCGTCGGCATGGTACGGCGGGTGAACAAGCGCATCGCGGAGATCTCGGCGGCGTCGCAGGAGCAGTCGCAGAGCCTGACGCAGGTGAGCGACACGGTGCAGCAGCTGGAGAAGGTGACGCAGCAGAACGCGGCGATGGTGGAGGAGGCGACGGCGGCCTCGGCGTCGCTGGAGGAGCAGGCGGGAGCGCTGACGCGCGCGGTGGGCAGCTTCAAGCTGGCCGATGCGGGGCGCGCAGCGGCGCCGGCGCGGCCATCGCCGGTCCCGGCAGCGCAGCCGAAGCCGGCTCCAGCGGCAAGCGCGGTAGCGCTGCCCAAGCGCGAGGCAAAGGCCCCCGTGGCAGAGCTGCCGCGCAAGCGCTTAGAGGGCAAGTCAGGCAATGCAGGCG
>SCTG01000195.1 GCA_004298335.1 Nitrospirota bacterium | reverse complement strand
ACATAAATATATTGTTAAAAAAGAGGCAATCCCTCAAGAAAAAGATTACATCTCGGCCTTAACTAATCCACAACGTGCTAATACGTTAGTGGTGCAAGCGTTCATGGAGAACGATCCGAGTATCGCAATCCCAGATCCTATTGTGCCTGTGCAACAAATGAGCGCACCTCCTGAAGTGATGCAAGCATTTTCTGCAAGCGATCCGACGACTCAAGTGATTTTAGGAAGTTACGCTAGCAATCTAGGTCAAAATGATAATGATTTATCCGGGAAAGCCGTTATTGAATCAGCGTCTGTGGGCAATAGCGCAGCGATGCCTTATGTGGTTGGCTATCTCGCCGGTCTTAATCAAATGGCACGTATTCAAGTGGACTTAATGCCAAAATACATTCTTGGGAAACGTAAATTACCGACGGTTGATAAAGCAGGTGAAAAAGATTATCAAGATGTGAACTCCCCGGGAAGTCCGCAATTAGATTATGGTGACCATGCCTTGAATGTATGCATTGAAGCGGGGGTGAATTTCGCCGTTCAAAAGAATCAAGCACTTCAACAAATTACGTCCTTGATGCAAGCCAGTGAAGATTTTGCGCAATTCATGAATGATGATTTGTCGTTGCCGATTCTTGTGGATAATCTCACTTGTTACGGAGCCGATAGACTCAAAGAGGCTGTTCCGAAATGGATTGAGAAGAAACAGCAAATGCAACAACAAGCGCAACAAATGCAACAACAACAAATGCAGAACGATCCCAGTATGATTCGAGCACAAACCGAAATGGCGAAAGCGCAACAAGCGGCTCAACAAGATCAAGTCGAAAACCAACTCAAAATGGCGCAACTTGAAATTGATAGAGAGCTTGCTCGCGCTAAACTAATGGAAGCTGAGTCTAAAATATCTGAAGCGCAAGTCAATCAAGTCATCCGAATGGAAGAGGGGGAGACGTCCCGCTTCAATCATCAAATTGATGCGGCTACGAAGATTGCTGAGATTGAATTTAAAGAGCATCAAAAAGATATTGACATCCATAACCAACACTTGAAACATACGGAACTTGAACATACTATTAGAAAAGAATCTGCACAAAAAGAGGAAGATTAAATGGGAACAAAATATAAGATTTCTGAAAAACATTTTGAGAAGCATGGGATTGCACGTCTTGAACGAGACGGCTTTTCTCGAGAAACAATCATGAAAAGTATGTACAACTTAACACCTGGCTTGTCTCAACGAGAAAGAACAAAGATGGTTCAGGAAACATTTAATAGGAGAGAAAAGTAATGGCTACATTGACTACAAAAGTTCGTAAAAAAATACCAAAAAAAGAATTTGGTTTGCCAGGTGAGAAAAAATATCCGATGCCTGATCGCGCTCATGCCGCCAATGCAAAAGCACGCGCAACTCAAATGGAAAATGAAGGCAAGTTATCCGCCTCAAGTAAATCTAAAATAGACGCAAAAGCAAATAAGATTTTAAAGAAGAAAAAATGAAAGTTGGATTCATCTTTCCCTATTACGGCAAGCTCTGGATTGTCAATGACAACTTTAAATGCACCCCTTGGAGTTTAAATATCATGGCTAAAGAAATGAAACAAAAGAAAGAAGAAAAGAAAGCGCCTCTTAAATCCATGAAAGAAAAACGCATGGATAAGAAGAAGAAAAAAGATTGTTAACACCCATTATAGAATATTTTATCAATTGGAGAATTTAAAATGAAAGCACATGAAAAAATGAAATATCATCTAGAAGAACATGCTAAACATGCGGATATGGCAAAAAAACATGCGACGCATGCTAAAAAAGCAGCCCTATCTATGAAGCACGAAGACGAACGTGAAGATAAAAAACTCATAAAGAAAGAAGTTAAGAAGACCGCATTAAAAAAATAAGGATATATTCAAATGCCTTTAAAACCAGGTAAAAAAAATATTGGCTCCAATATCAAAGAACTGGAATCGACCGGAAAATACCCACGCAATCAGGCTATCGCGATTGCGTTATCGAAAGCGCGTAATTCCGGCTCCAAGATTCCAAAAAAGAAAAAATCAAAGTAGTATAATACTTGACAATATTGTTAAACCTGAAGTAAATTAGAACCATTACGTCGTCAAACGATAAAATGACCGCCACTTCGTAGCGATATTACGTTGTAATTCACGGTGACCCCGAACCCAAGTCAAAGGTAAAGATTTTAAATGACCGATAATTTGAATACTGATTTACAGGAACCCATTCCTGAAGAGCCAATTGTAGGTGATGAGGCTGCCGCGGATACAGAAAGGTTATACAGGGCAACCGTATCGAAGATTGTTGTGCGTGAGCGCGAAAAAGCCTATAACAAAGCAAAACAGGAGTTACGCATGGAACAAGAACAACAAATGCAACAGCAAGCGCCTCAAGCGGCACCTCAAGTGCAATCGCCTCAAGGATCGTTTGGTGGAATGCCTGTGCCTCAAACGGCTGAAGACATTCAACGCATGATTGCTGAACATGTTCCGCAATACTTACAGCATCAAGCGAATGAGTATCAGCATAAACAATTCGCTGATGGATTTGTCAGTAAAATGCAAGCTGCTGAGCAGCAATATCCTGGTCTTGAAGCAAAGCTTGAAGAGTTAAATTGGGAAGCTCCTGGAACTTTGGCATTGGCTAAAATGGTCAATAACCTCGACAACTCAGGGGATATTATGAATGAGTTAATGGAAAACCCTGAGAAAATGGGTTCTTTATTAACATTGATTCATGAACAACCTAAACTTGCTCAGAATAAACTGGCGAGTTTAAGTAAATCCATTAAAACGAATCAAGAAGCGCTTGCTAGTGAAAAATCAGCAAATCAACCGATTGGACAATTGAAATCTTCTGTTAACGCTGGAGTCGATGATCATAATTTAACAGTAGAAGATTTAAGGAAAATGTTCCCTAGATAACTTCTATTGACGCTTTGATCGTCCTCTAGTTTCTATTGGAGATCAAACGTGTCTACTACACCAAATAATACCTTACAGAATGTACAACTCTATATAAAATCCGAATTAGCTTGGCTCGCCAACTCCTTTTGGGGTATCGCCAATGCAAACAAAACACTTGAAGAATTTAACGACAGACAAGGAAACTTAGGCGATACCATCACCTTTGATACCACTCCACGTTACATTTCTTATGACGGTTTAGTGATAACACAACAACCCTCTGTTCAACGTTTACAATCTCTTATTGCATCTCAAGCTAAAAACGTTTCAGCTGGTTATACCGATGAACAATTCATATTTAACGTTCGTGATTACATGGAACGATTTGGTATGGCAGCTGCGGAAGAAATCGGGACTGCCATTGAATCCGATATTTTATTGAATATCGTTTCAGGTGTTGTGGGAAACGATCCTAAGAGTACTAATTTCCAAGTCGCTCAAATCAACAGTGGTCCTTATCGTTTCTACGGAAATGGTGTATCACCCATTAATAGCTTTACACAACTTGCGCAAGCTTGGGCAAACTTTACAGCTTATGGTGCTGCAACTTACAAGAAACGCGGCGTTTTACCGGTGGATGTGGTTCCACAAATCGTCGGAACAGGTTTAAACCAATTCGCTCCTGAAAGAGGAAACAAAACAGCGACATCTTGGGAAGTCGGTCGTTTTGGTGGTATGGACGTTGATTGGTCTGTATCAAACTTATTACCCATTCATGTGTCAGGAACTATTGGCGATGCAGCCGCACCGAACAATATTTTAACTGTGGTATCTGTGAATGATCCTACAGGCGCAAATGTCACTTCCATTACTTTCACCGAACCAACAGGCGGCACTGATGCAAATGCCATTAAGGCCGGTGACTTGTTTGAATTTAATGATGGCGTAAGCGGTTTACCGAATATGCGTTTCTTAACGTTCATTGGTCACAAACCTACTCGTCAACCCGTTCAATTTAGAGCGATTGCCAATGCAGCGACTGTTTCAGGCACTGTAACGGTACAAGTTCAAACGATTAACGGTGTCGGCTTAGTATGGGCTCAAAACCAAAATCAAAACTTAAACAACACAATCCAAGCAGGAATGAAAGTAACTCCACTTCCATCGCATCAAGCAGGTTGGATGGATTCTGGTAATTCGTTCTATTTGGCAATGCCAAAACTGCCCGATAACGATCCTTTCAAAACAGTTTACTTTAAGGATAAAGAATCAGGCGCATCGTTAAGGCATTATTGGGGAGCTCAGTTTGGCTTGGACAACAGAGCCTATGTGAGAGATAGTGTCTGGGGCAGTACGCTCGTAGCTGAAAACTCAATGCGACTCGTGATCCCAATGTAGATTTCTTGCCTCACTTATGTTAGTGTCTCATGCGAGATAAATAACATAAGTGAGGAATTTAAATGGCAAGAAGTATTTATTGCAGTAAATGTAAGAAAGAAAAAGAAGATGCTGTAAAGACCGAGAGTTATTGCAAAGCATGTAAGTCAGAAAGAATGAAAAAAGCGGCAATAAAAAAAAGATTGGCGCAAGGGCTTACGGCCACACGTGAAGTAAGAAAAGCTCGATGTGATGTTTGTATAGTAAAACAAGAAGCAGGTGAAGATATCCGTGGAAGATGCCGTAAATGCCATTCGATGACGCAGCATGAAAGAGTAGTTGCGCAGCGGTTAGCAGAAGGCAAGCAAGCTGAATCAACACGAAGTACGGCTCATTGCTTGAAGTGCGGGAAACTAAAAGTTAATGGGCGTTGTATGCCTTGCAACAATAAAGTGAAGGCTACAAACAAAGCGGAAAAGCGAAGAATGTTGAGAGAAACACAAGGTAAAAGGGCTTGGGGTTCTGGTAGGCAGCTTACTTGCTATACATGTGGAAAGAAAAAAGAAAACCCAGCGGCTTCATGGTGCGACGCATGTAATGCTGAATATCACAAAAAGCACTGGGCAACAGTAATAGCTCCACGCATAAATCAACGTGAAATAACTTTGATTTGCGAATGCGGTAAAGAAAAAGCGTCTACTAGAAGACTTTATTGTGATGATTGTTTGTTATTTAGAAAAAGAAAAGCTACACGAGAAGCAGCACAAAGGCGAAGAAATAAAGAAAAAAGTAATAAACCGATAGTAGTTCAGCTCACTTTATCAGAAGAAGATAAGGCAATGCGAATAGCAGCAAGGAACTATTTACAATGTATGCTCAAGAAAGGTTTAGTGAAAAGACAAGATTGTGAAGTATGTGGCTCCAAAGAAAATATTGAAGGACATCATGATGATTATACAAAACCATTAGATGTAAGATGGCTTTGCAAAACCCACCATGTTGGACATCACTTTAACGAAAAAAATAAGGAACAAACATGACAATAGCAACCGGTAATGAATCATCCATTGCATATTTAAAATACCCAACGTCCTATATTAATGGCCTTGGACTCAGCAATGATGCAACCACACCCAATACAAAACTCGATGTTGCAGCAGGCGTTACGATTGACTCAACCAATACTTATCAAATGATTAGTCAGTCTTCTATCGTTATTGACGCAACTAAGAACGGCCTCAATGGCTTAGATACAGGGGCTCTCGCCGCAAGCACTGTTTATCCCGTGTATTTGGTCTCTGATCCTGTCACCAGCAATCCTATTGGTGCCATGATTTCATTGTCCTATACAGGTCCACTGATGCCTTTTGGATACAGTGCATTTAAACTGTTAGGATATGTTACAACGGATGGAAGCGCACATTTCCTACCTGCATTATGGACAGCTGGAAACAGCGGAAGTCGCACATGCCGATATATTTCCTATATCGCAACTGCCGTTACAGCAGGTCAATCAACAACATTTGCTGCAGTGAACTTGATTGCAGCGGTTCCTAATGTTGATAAAACACCTGTGGTTATTTATTCGATTTACATTCCAGCATCTGCTACGAATGTCATGACTTTAATTCCAGGGAATCAAACTGCAGGTACTGCTATTCAAGTCGCAGGTCAAGTTGCCTCCGTTGGTATCATCAGCCTTGTCACAATGATGTCACAAGTGATTTCAATCAGTAGCGTGTTATCACCTGCGATTCAATACGAAGTTCAAAACGCGTCTGATACTGCCATCATACGTGTAAGTGGATATAACTTCGAAGTGTAATAAGGAGCTTCCATGGCTTACCTGGCGATTGATTTAATCACTCAGGCTTATTATCTTTCACAAGTGGTAAGCCGCGGGCTTCAAACCGTATCAGGAGAACAAATCAGTGATGGTTTGTTTCTCCTGAACAACTTACTCGACTTCAAAAATTCCGATTTAAGAGAAATCCCTTATTACCAAGAATTCATTTTCAATACCGTTCAAGGCCAGGAAATGTATAGCATTCCTGGATTGCTGTCCGTTGACACAATGACGTTTAATATTGGAAGCGTACGTTACGCCATGAGCGAAGAAACACGCGCAGGTTATTTTGGCCAATATCGTATTGATAATGTCCAATCACTTCCTTTCCAATACCGTATGGAACGTACCCTGGACGGCATGGATGTCTTTATGTATTTCATTCCGAGCCAAGTCTTTGTGATGAAGATTTGGGGAAAGTTTGGATTGACATCGGTTACATTGCAGCAAGATATGAGTCTTGTTTATGATTTGTTCTTTATAGAATACCTCCGTTATGCGTTGGCTCAGTATATATGCAGCGAATGGGGTGCTACATTTCCCGATCAATCAGCCATGAAACTCGCTCAACTTGAGAAAAAGATTATGGATGTGAGTCCACCTGATTTATCACTTCATAACCTGAATTACTTTGGGAACGCGCCCGGTCTCGATTGGCAAGTTATCAACCTCTCAGGAGGCTGGTTGCCGTATTAAAAATCAGGTTGACGGATACCAGAAATAAAGATAAGATATCTTCTTTTAATTAGGAGAAGAAGATGTCAGAAGTTGTAAAAGTATGTAGATATCATGGGGACTTATTTTTGGACGATGTTTATAAAAGTCCAGAAAAAAAGGCTAAAAATGGTTTTTATTATAAATGTAAAAAATGTGTAAAAGAGGCTACATTTGATAGGCCATGTAAAATTCATGGTGATATTAGTCAAGAAGAAAGATTGAGTGACGGTCGATGTAGAATTTGCGGTTTTGAACGCATGAAAAAATTAAATGAAAAACGTAATAATAATCGCGAAGAATTTAATGAGAAAATGCGTCTAAAGAAAGAAGCAAATCCAGAATGGTGGAAACAAGTTAAAAAACAGGAATATGAAAGAGCTGTAGAAAAAGAAGGTTTAAATGAAATGTGCCAGCGAAAAAAAGCTGCCCGATTTGATCTTACAATAGAAAAATATAGAGAAATGATTGATCAACAAAAGAATCTTTGTGCCATATGCAACCAACCCGAAACACGAATATTTACTGATAGAGGAAAGTTTAAAGGCGAAATTAAAATCGCTCAATTATGTATTGATCATTGTCATACTACCGGAAAAGTTAGAGGTTTACTTTGTCATAAATGCAATATAGCACTAGGTGCTTTAGATGATAATATTGAAAGAATGCAAAAAATGATAGATTTTGTTAAAAAGTCATTAATTGACTAAAATTAATGACTTATATAAAATACCTTCTTTTAACAAAAAGAGGTATAAACGTGAAAATGTATAAAAAGATAGAAATTAACAAAAATGATTTTAATTCTTTATTTAATAATAAATGCGATGTATGCGCGGTTTGCAATGAATTACCATGGTCGGTAATTGATATTGATATAAAGACCAGAAAAGTACGAGATTTATTATGTCAAAGATGTAAAAATTTTTTGGTTACTTTTAATGATGATCCTCAAATGATGCAACGAGCAGCAGATTTTTTGGAGAATGAAAAACAGGATACTCATGCCCGCACCAAACGCCAAACAACAGATAACCGATGAAGTCCTCAAAATAGTAGGGGGCAATCATTTCGGTCGTTATGACAAAGTCAGCGTTGAACAGACCTGGAATATGATCACGTCTGATGGATTCCTGGTGCCTTATGCGGGTTACAAAAACGTCAGCACCGTGAATGTCAATTCACCAGGACGTGTGATTTATCAAAGCCACACAGCCAATGCTATTTTTGCGGTATGGGGCAATCAATTCTTCAAGTTAGTAGGTCCTGAATTTGTACCGCAATTTAAAGGGACGTTAGCAACCTCCAGCGGCGACGTTTATATCTCTGAAAACAACAATAAACAAATTGCAATCACAGATTATACAAATCTATATGTCTATAGTTATGCGGATGAATCCTTTCAAACATCAACGACCGGCGCCCCCGGTCCCAATCAGTTTCCGGTTTCTTTTGTTCATCCTGGCGCAATATCATTTCAAAATGGCCGTCTTATCGTTGCTGATACGCAATCTCAGCGATGGTATTTATCAGAGGCAAATAAGGCGACTATATGGCCGAATACGGGGGCATTTGTAGGCGCATTACAATCGAAGCCTGATACCATTCAAGCGGTTGTGCCAGTTCCTGGAGGCGGTAATAATGCGTTGGTATTTGGTCATGATGTGGTTGAGATATGGCAAGATGTGGGTAACGCATTATTTCCTTATCAAAAACAAAGTTCGTTAAACATTGATTACGGGTGTTTAAATGCATCATCCATTGCAGCTCTTGAAACGCATGTGGTGTGGCTTGCCGCGAATGAGCGTTCAGGCCCCACGATTATGGTCTTCCAAGGCAACACCATTAGCTCCATTACAACGGATGGTATGGATTTTAAATTCTCGGATATTAAGAACCCGACAAACTGTACTGGTTTTTTGTTCCGACAAGACGGTCATCTTTTATATCAGTTTACTTTCCCGGATGCTAATTTAAGTTACGTTCATGATTTTAATAGTCATGAGTTCTTCACAGTCACTGACGAAAATTTAAATTATCACCCAGCAAGAAACGCGGTCTTTTACAATAACTTTTACTATTTTGTATCATTGAAAGGCGGTAATTTATACGAATTTGGGACGCAATTTACCAACATTGAATATGCGTCGGACAACATTCAACAAATCCCACGTATTCGTATTTGCCCTCCTTATCGATTGCCAACGCAACGCATGTTTATTATCAAGAGTATTGCGTTTACGATTGAACAAGGCCAGCCCAATACGATTGAATACATTCCCTTTGAAGAGCCGATTCAGATGGTCTTTCAGGACGATAGTCCGATGGAAACGCAAGACGATAAACTGCTTGTACTGCAACAGCCTTTTATTAACGATATCATTGAATTGGCTTCTGAAGCCGTTGATTTATCCATTTCACGGGACGGCGGCGAGAATTTTGGGAATGCATTGCGATTGGATATGAATCCTACGGGTGTACGTCGGTCACGTTTTATCTTCCAGCGTCTGGGTCAAGCGAATGATTGTTCGGTGATGTTGGAATTTACGGGGTTTTCAAGGTTCGTCGTCACAGATGGCGTGATGGAAGTATATCAATGAGTGAACAACAAATACGAATCCCGAATATACCGCTCGGAAAAATGGTCAATGAAGATGGAACCGCAACTTTAGACATGATGACGTTTATGCAAACCTTAGTGTCTAATTTGCAGAATTATTTCGGCAATGAAGGGATAGTTGCACCGAGTCAAGATCAAACAAATATCACTCAGATTGCGGCCAATACAAAGCCGAATCCATCAGGCGGAGTTCCTATACAAACGTTGTTACCAGGGACTATACTTTACAATAGCACGACGAATAAGATAGTGGGTTCTGTTCTTGTAGGAACGACTGCAACATTCGTTGATTTAACTTAAGGAATGATTATGTTAGGCGCACTATTTTCAGCTTTACCAGGGCTTATTTCTGCAGGTGGTGGATTGGCTGGCCTCTTTGGTGGGCATGGAAAGAATCCAACGGATGTTGCTAATAAATACTTGAATCAAATTCCTGGCCAAATGAAACCTTATTATGATCCTTATATGAATGCAGGTCGTGATTCATTGGAAACATTGAAAGGACAATATGGGAATTTAGTCAATAATCCTGGCGAGCTTTATAATAAATTAGGTGCAGGCTATCAGGAATCACCCGGTTATGCGAATAAGCTTAAAGCAGCACTTCAGGCTAGTACAAATGCGCAAGCGGCCGGCGGTATGTTGGGTACGCCTGCGCATGCAGAATCCTCGGCTGATATTGCGGGGAATGTTGCGAATCAAGATTTTGAGCAATATTTGAATCATGTTATGGGGCTGTACGGTCAAGGATTAGCAGGTAATCAAACCCTTGAAACGCAGGGTCAAAATGCGAGCCAAGACTATGGTAATTTAGTAGGGAATGTATTAGGTCAAAAAGCTCAATATGGTTATGCTGGACAAGCCGGAAAGAACTTACAGAATAATAATAATTGGTCTGGAATTGCGGGTGGTTTGGCAGGTGCTAATCAAGGATATAATAACTATATGCAAAATCAAAATCTAATGAATTGGCTGAAATCACAAGGTCAAGGAGGATTTTAATGGCGATTAACTTTAGTTTACCCCAAGTTCCTTTTAGACTTTCAGCGGATGAAATGGGTTCACCTAATCTCATGAAAGCGATTAATGAAGGTACAAAGATGGGGAATGAGCCTGCGCAATTGTCGGCTAATTTATTATCGACGCATTTGCAGAATGCTTTGAATCGGGTGAAGGCACAGTATGCTCCTCAAACAGAGGAAGCTGATTTAGCCTATAAGAAGGCATTGACTCAACAAGCATTGCGTGGTCCCGCTGCTCCTGCAGAAGTAGCTACTTTAGAATGGCTGCTAAAAAATAGAGATCGATTTAATCAACAAGCGCCATCAGCGAATGAAACGAATGAAACAATTCCTGAAATAGGGGAAACGCCAGGAAGTTATATTCAAAATGCTTTTGGAAAAAAAAATACAGAGCAAAATAGTGCTCCTCAATCCGATTTGTTTAATAAAATTTTTGAAGCCAAAATGAATAAATTAGCAGGGATTAAACCTGCTGCATCATATGCTCCGAGCAATACTGCAAAAGAATTAGCCGAACAAGCAGATGCTGAAGCGGGTTTTATTCCGAACACGGGTCGCAAACAACGATTTCCTAATGAGCAATCTCAACAGGAATATTTAGATGCATTGTCAGCAAAAACAGGTGGTTTAATAAAAGGCCATCATTTTATTCTTGGTGAGAATGGGGAACGTATCGGTGAATCTCATCCAAAAAGTCAGAAAGAACGTGATATCGATCGTGGCACCGTTATTTTTAAACAATTTTATCCTTTGGTGAATGAAGGATTAAATCGTTATTCGGGTGCCCATTCTATTGAGAACATGGAAAAAGATGCTCGAAACTATAAAACCGATCCTGCAGCGAGAAAAAGGTTTGATCAACTTATATTAGCGAAAAGTTTAGCGACACTTACGACTGTCAACGAAGCCGCACGTTTTGGAGCAGGAAAACAGAATCAAGTATTTAATCAATTTCGTAAATCATTGTCAGCATATGATATTCCTGCAAAAGTTGACCGACTTATCACAGAATTTCAAATTCCTGCAGAAGCCAATATTCGAAATGGTTTGCGTTTCCAATCAGAACTCGATAAAGCCGATAGAATTTATCGGGAGACGGCACAACCCAATACAATTGAATATTATCCCGGTAAAGCACCCAAAACGAAGGAATCATCCAATCCAGATACATGGGGGGACGGTGAAGGAAGTATTCGCGATCCAAATACAGGTGAATGGTCGACTATTCCCGTGAGAGCCGGTGAATGGAAAGAGTTCTTGAAAGATGGAGGTAAACGAAATGAGTAATGCAGATAAATGGCTTGCACGTCGGTCAACAACGCCTTCATCTCAAGAACATCCAGCAACTAAGTGGTTAAAACGTGCTGAAGGATATGAAAATACAGATGAAGATGAAATTCCGCATGAAGAAAAAAAAGGATTCCCGGGTGTGTGGTCTGATATTAAAGAGATCGCTGGATCTATTCCATCGGCTCTCGTTAGTGGCGCTGTAAACGCTCCAGGCGCATTATCTCAATTAGGAGGTCAGTTAGCATCCCTTCCTTTTGAAAACGCTAAATTCGCCTATAAAACAGCAAAAGAAGGCTTTAATCCTGAAAATGCACCGCGTCTTACCCAAAATATTCTAACGGGACTTCATAAATCACTTAACCTTCCTTCGGAGTTGGTGGATTACATAGGTAAAAAAGGATTCATTCCAGAAAATTTAGGTCATTATATTAGGGGAAATTTTCCAAATACCGGACTTAAAAAAGAAGATGAAAGCGCATTAGCTCAACTCATCCCTACTCTGGGTAGGCCAGCTGCGAATTTATATGAAGCTATCCATCCTACCATGCATTTAAAACAAGCAAGACGTCTTGCGAATGAAAGAAACGCATTAGCTCATATTCCTGAACACGAATTGAATGCAGTTACTGATTATATTCATCCTGATTTACCGTTAAGAAATCTATTAGATGCCGCTCGAACAGGGAATTATGATGCTGCATTTAATGTTCAATCGGATTTAGCTCGTTTTGCTAGAGAAGGCCGATTCTCCCCATTTGCTAAAGATCGTCAACATGCACGACAAGCCCGAGAATTGAGAGAAAGACAACTGGGACATATGCGTGAAAGCCTTACTGAACAAGGTCATCAAGATATTGCTGATTTGATGCGACGCGGACAAACACAATATAGACGATTTAAACAAATTCAGCCTTATGCTAAAACATTAGCTGCGATTGCGTTAGGAGCGTCCCCAATTAAGTCAGCATATAAGCTAGTAACTTCTAACAATAATAGTTAATCATTGTTATGTCGTTTAAAATACTGAAGCAATAAATATCCTATAAAAACAAACCATACTATCTCGCCCACACTATTCTCCTTTTTATTTAATATGCCCACAATATATCATAGTGAATATTATATGTCAATTGAATTTCGATTATTTATTTCAAATAGTTGAAATAATTTCTCAAGCTCATCGATTCGACGACTCAGCTTCCGATTCTCATCGATTTGTTGCGTGTAATGCAATTTCAATTTCTGGATCTCGTTCCATAAGTCTGATGCGGTGTAGTAATGGATCGGAGTTGAGTCTGAGTGCATTGGATATGATTTCGCTCATGGAGTATTATTGGGTAGGTTTTGCCATGCTTCGACCAAGATACATGGCAATTGTAATATTGAGATATTAACAGGAATTATTTTACATGCCATATTCAGACAATGCAACAACTAAAAAACAACTAATTGAGAAATTTAAAGGCAAATTTGATAAAGTTGATGGCGGTTGCACAGTCATTTATACAAAATCTTTGCAATTAATTACTAACATAGAAAATCTTGCAATTTATACTTATCTTTGTTCAAAGTCTCCCGATTGGATTATTAATGCCGAAGAAATTTCTCGACATTTTTCTATTGGAATTAAAAAAGTTTACAAAGCTTTTAAAGAATTAATACTTATTGGGCTTCTTGAAAAGGTAGAAATTAGAGAGAAAGGAAAATTTACAAAACATCTATATTATCTAAATCTTTCACCACTCGGCCGAAATGGCTGAATGGTAAATTATCCACAATTTGAAAGTTATCCACAAACCACTCGGCCAAAAACCACTAAGTGGTTTAACCACTCGGCCATTTTGGCCGAACATATAAAGAAGAGATCTTAAAACCTTACAAAGAATAGACTATAAAAAAGGAAGACATAAAAAATATATAACCCTCAACCCATAAAAACAGAAATTAGGAGTTAAAAAATGAAAAACGAAATATTAGAAAAAATACGGGATTTCTTAATTAATAAAAAAGATGAAATACTTCAAATTCAGAAAATAAGAATTGACGAAATGGAAGCATTAATAAAAAGAAACGAATTAACTTGGAATAATGCAAAATTATTAGAAGAATACAGTTCATGTTCATTAGCATCTGCATCTATGCATTTTATAGAAAAATTTCTTGAAGAATAGCTGACTAAGAATACTTAAGGACGGCTAAGAACACTTAAGAACACTTAAGAACACTTAAGAACGATTAAGAGCGGGAGTTAAACTTAGTTAATTAAGAACAACCATCCACAATCTATTCACGCGTAAAACAATCAGTAGTATGATGAACCATCGAATTTGAATTAAGGATTACCATGCCAACCGCTAACCCATTAGTCGTACAAGCCCCTCCTATGAGCTATATCTTTCTAGACAAAGATACCGGATTGCCGATGACGTCAGGATTTGTGTTTTTTTATCGGGATAGTGCGAGAACAGAAGTAAAACCTGTTTATGAACTTGCATCAGACTACACGTATTCAGTCTTAAGCGATCCTTTGCAGCTCGGTGCAAATGGCGCATTTGTGGATGCGAATGGCAATCAAATCGTTATTTACCTTTATCCCTACTTAGGCTCACCTTCAGACGTTACACCGAGCAACACCATTGATTTATATTACGTGCAAATTTATTCGACGCAAAATGTGTTTCAACAAAGCATTGCGGCATGGCCAGCAGGCGTTAATACGAAATCTCTTTTTACGAATGTTGCAGAGACCGATAACTTATTGTCTAATCCGCAATTTAGCACGGTAAATTTCAATCCTTTAGTGCCAAACACTATTACCTTAACCACCAGTCCGCAAACGTCTAATATCGCCCCTGGATGGGATTTGGTAACAACAGGAACTGGAACCGTCACTGTACAACAAGTGGCATCGACCGATCCTAATATTCCATCGAATCCGCCTTATTACCTCAACATCTCATCAACTGGGATTTCAGAACCTATTGTATTACGACAACGGCTTTACAATAGCCCGAGATTATTAGTGGATGGTTTCATATGTGGCTATTTTACGGTCGCGTCTACAGGAACGTCTCAAATACCGATTACGATGAGCTATGTGGCATCGGGTGGAACACCGACTACCTTTCCAATTGCAACGGTTACAACGCCTGCATCAGGGGATTTCGTGGATACTAGTAATGTAGTCTCAACAATAGAAATCGATCCAACGACCCCCAATCCTGATTCACCCAATACCGTCAACGGCGGCTATGTGGATATCATTATTTCGATTCCCGTGAGCGCTAATACCGTTTCCATTTCAAGTATCCAGGTATCGGGTGTTATTTCGGCAACCACAAGGCAGCCTTTCTTACAACAACCGGTTGCACGAGAAACCGATCATCTTTTTCATAACTATTTCAATTCACTCGTAATGCAACCGAAAAGCACGATTTTATCCGGATGGGATTTTGCATTGAATCCATGGCAGTTTCAGCCGATTGCACAAACAACGCTGACATTAAATCAATATGCCTGCGATCAAACCATTGTCGTTCAACAAAATTATGTGAATGGTGGACCATCCAGTAATATCTCAGTAGGCCAAGGCTCATTCTCGGTCAATCAAGCATTACAAATCACAGCCGTGACCGCGACAAATAAATTCGCAATCATTCAGTATTTGGATCCTAAAACAGTACGTCCCTATTGGACGCTGTCCCTTTCATCATTGGTCAACGCAGCTATTCTCACGACCAATTCAACGACATGTCGAATTAAAATGAGATTGATTTGGCGTTCCAATGCGGTTCCGACCATCGCACAAAATGAACCCATTTCAACATGGTCTTCAACGCCCCCAACGAGCGAACCGCTCTTCAGTGGCGGATGGACAGCTGTGAAACCGCTCAATGATCCTGAATATACTTTAGGTGCAACGAATGCGAATTATACATTTGATTTAATGACATTACCCAGTGCCACCACCTCAACCATGATGTTTGGAATTGTGATTTACACATTGGATAATCTATCCATTACAGGAACTCCCGACAGCATTGTTTTCAATAAAGTCTCACTCGTTCCTAATGAATTTGCAATGGATACACAACCCAAAACGTATGATACCGTTTTGAGAGAATGCCAATTTTATTATGAAACCAGCTATCCTACCGAATCGGCAATCGCTTCGACCACCTGGGGTGCTATTAATCGAAATCAGATTTTGATCCCTCAATATGCGAAGGTATCGGGAAGTAGTACGCAGTGTATTGCAGCCGCATGGCAACTCAGCTGGAACTCTCTCAAAAGAACGCTTCCCAATGGAGATATTTTCGATCCAGCCACAGGCGCCGCTAATAATGCGCGTGCGTGGCTTTATCCATCTAATGGTTCTGCGAATTCAAACCCGATTACATTCAATACGGTATATCATATAAACTATGATGGAACGAAAGGATATTCATTTATTCCACAATACGACACGG
Organism: Nitrospirota bacterium; assembly: GCA_004298335.1. GTDB lineage: Bacteria > Nitrospirota > Nitrospiria > Nitrospirales > NS-4 > SCTG01. The sequence continues at coordinate 2,138 of SCTG01000195.1, read as the reverse complement.
CTTTAGTATCTCTTACAAGTATTGATAACGTCAGTGCATACATCGCCTTTCATTATACGTCCGATGCGCGATTAGGAATTGTCCTTTAATACTTGCATATACAAATCGTAAGTATTAAGATTGATTTAATTAAAAATCATCCAAAAAGGACAATGATCATGAGTATCGTTTCTAAGACGTTTGGTGTCGCTGGACTAGTGGGCGTTACTCCTAGACGTGTTCAATTAACAGTGACCGATCCCATTACAACGGTTCAACAAGCGGGCTATTTAACCCAAGCGGAATTGTTACCGGATGCCGTTTACCCAACGGATATCTTTGATATTATTTACTCCTACAATACCAATACAGGTACAGGTACATATGCACAAATGGTGCCTGTTATTAGTGTAGGTGGTTCGATTCAACTTTATCCGGCGCTTTATCCATCGAATACAACGATTACATTAACACCTGCTCAAGTGAACGGAGCTTATGCAGCTCCAGTGCTTTTAATTCCAGCACCCCCTTCAGGTTTTGGTAATGTCATTTCTTATGGATTATTAACAACGGTTGTTGGAACGGCATTCGCAAATGGCGGTGTAGGTGTTCTTCAATATACAGCAGGCGCACATGGAACCGGCGGAAGCGCGATTACAGGGACTATTCCGGCTGCTGAAATTACTGCAGCATCTTCACAAGTATATATTATTGCATCGTATGTTCAAGCCGGTGTCGTTGCAACGTCGGCCATTTCAGGATTTGGAATTTATTTCAGCAACCAAACAGGTGCATTTACGGGTGGCGCAAACAGTAAACTTACTTTTTCGCTTCAATATTACACAGTTCCAATGGCTTAAGGAATGAAGCATGACAGCCGTTCTTAATTTTGGGCGCGATATTAATTCTTACAATGCGTATGCGCCCGCTCCGAGTACTTTGATTTATTCGGCAACGTTAACGAATAGTAATGCTACATCGATTACGCTGCCGTCTGATCATCCGTTTTATATTGTCGCGTTTTCTTATACGCCAGGTGCAAGCGTATTTGTTGATTTTTCAGGGAACACTGCTGCCATTCCAGCCCATGCAACATTGACCGCAACGACTTCCACGCTCATTCCAGGAAGTCGCACGCTGGCCGCGGGCTCAACAATTAGCGTGATTACCGATAATACGACAGCTGACATTACGATTGAGATTTATGCGGTGTCTTATCCATGATTTTTAGAAGTGATGCGAGCCATAATTTTAGAATTGATAAAACGATACGTTTTGGTACGGATAGCATCTTTAGAAAAACAACTCATCCTGAATTTAATCCAGTTCCACCCCCCATCGAGGGGGACTTGCTTTTGACGGATGAAACCAATTTTTTATTAACAACGGGTGAGACATTAGCACTTGCCTAAGAGGTTATTATGTCGCAAACCCTAGATCAGATCTTCATCGCTAATCCATCGGGATCAATGACATCCACCGATATTCTCTATTTAGTTCATTCCCCCTATAACGTAGGAACCGATTCCGCAATTACATGGGCCAATATGCAATCCAGCATTACGCACGTAGGAACGATTACAACGGGTGTATGGAACGGAACGCTTCTTTCCCCTACTTACGGCGGTACTGGCGTTAATAATGGCGCTAATACCTTTACAATCGCCGGAAACACGGCTTTTTCAGGTGCCCATACCTTCACAGGAACACTCACCAACAATACCGCGGTGACTTTCCCAACGTCTGGAACCCTTGCAACAACGACTCAAATCCCAACCGGTGCTGCTCTCACGGAAACCAATGATACGAATGTGACATTGACTCTCGGGGGTTCACCCACAACTGCTTTGATTAATGCGGCTTCAATTACAGCAGGTTGGACAGGAACTTTATCCGGTGCGCGGGGTGGTACAGGAACTGTTAATACTGGACAAACTATTAATTTATCTTCCTTCGCAACCGGATATGTATTAACCTCGGACGCGAGCGGTAATGCTGCATGGGCTGCCAACCCAGGAGTGGGTTCCGTATTGTTATCACCTTCGGGTGATCAAACCATTACTGCTCATAGCCTCACCATCGCTCAAGGTAATTTGACGGCTGGCTCATCAGGTCATACAGGGACGGTCACGTCTTTCCCTCCTACGGCTTCAAAAGGT
>SCTG01000207.1 GCA_004298335.1 Nitrospirota bacterium | reverse complement strand
TGAGACATCATCTGTTGTTGTTGCTGTGCTTTCATCTGCGATTCTATCATCTGTTGTTGTTGTTGCTGCAGTTGCTGTACAATCCCCCCCAGGATCCTTCCGGCTTCATCCGGCTGCTGTACTGCACCTGCCTCTTCCTTGGCTTCGTCCGAAGAACTGCCTGTATCATCATCCTCTTCGTCCTCTTCCTGGTCCCAATTAATTCCCCTCGCCGCACTCGGCGTACTGACCTGACCCGCTGGTTGCTTCAGACCGACTTGACTTTTGTCGCTTCTCGACCCTTGTCTTTCCTTTCCTCCTTTCGCTCCCTTCCCTGCAGAAACCGCCGCGTACGATGGCTTACCGGACATCGTATAAGTTTGATCACCAGAGTCGGGGAGTCGAAACCAAATGTAGCAGAGGACGAGCGAAGAGCGAACAGGGCGAAAAGACAAAGACTGAATCTTTAATCATGGCTTCCGCCCAAATGACCGTTACTTGCCTGTACAGGCAAATCCATCCCGTGGAGCCCCTGTCACACTCTCTACCTCTATAAAATGCCCCGTATCTATAGAGCTCACGCGTAACGCCTCCTGCTCCGCCATCTCCTTTCTGAAAGCTTCCATTTTCTTTGGCGCATTCTTCAAATCTTCCTCGGTCTGCCATGATGCCTCCCACAGTGGCCACCCTTTCCATTTCACCAGATAGCGGCGTCCTCTCCCAGTTCCTCTCTGGGCCAGAACCTTTTCCACTTCCCATTCTTTCTGCCCGTTGTCATCGAGCACCACTTCCCCGTCCATCCGCCCGTCTTCCACCTCCCTGCTGGGAAACTGCTGCTGTCCATCCACATACTGCTTCAACCTGGTGATGTTCACCACCGGATGCATCTGGAAAGTCGGTGGCAGCTCCAGTCTGTAAGCATTCGCATTCACTACCTGCTCTACCCGGAAGGGTCCGATGTAGCGACCTGCGAACTTCACCGCTCGTCCCAACTCCTTTGATCCCACCAACTTAATGTTCTCCGTTGACAACATGACCCGGTCTCCAACGTTGAACCCTCCTTTCCTCCTTTTGGCATTCGCCGCCTTCTGCTGTCGTTGTTGAGCTCGCTCCAAGTTCTTCGTCGCTTGCTCCCACAACTTGCCCATTCGTTCGTGCAGATCCGCCACCGCTGGGTTCACCGCTCGATTCACCGCCGTGTTCAGCTTGACGTCGACTGGCAACACCGCCTCTCGCCCGTGGACCATCTGGAACGGCGAGAACCCCGTCGACGCCTGCTTCGCACTGTTCATCGCCAGTTCCAACACCGGCAAGTACGTGTCCCAGTCCGTCTGCTCCGCATTCACGAATGCTCGCACGACCTCCTCCAACGTCCTGTTCTCCCGCTCCGCCTGTCCGTCCGTCTGAGGATGGTACGCCGTACTCATCCCCAGCTTCGTCTGCAGCTCCGTCCAGAACTCCTTCCAGAAACCCGCGGTAAACCTCGGGTCCCTGTCGTGAATAATCATCTCAGGCACCCCGTGCAGCCGGATGACCTCCTGCCATACCAACTGAACCGCCTGCTTCGCAGTCAACGTCATGTTGATCGCCACCGGATGCTTCTGCTTGGAGAACTTGTCCACGAACATCGCTATCCCGTCCCTCCCCGCCTTCGACTTCGGCAACGTTCCGATGAAGTCCAGACTGATGTGCTGCCACGGCCTCACCGGGATGGCCAGCGGCATCAACTCTCCCGCCGGCTTCTGGTTCGACGCCTTATTCTGCTGACATTTCACACAGCTGCGGACGTATGCTTCTATCCACTCATCCATCCCTTTCCAGTAAAACCGGAGTTTCACTGCCGCTGCCGTCTTGTCCCGTCCGAGGTGCCCCCCCGTCGGTGTATCGTGACACTCATGCATCACCACCGTTTTCGCCCTTTCCGTGTCCGGGACAAGTATCCGTCCCCCTTCCCAGATGAACTCTCCGTCGACAGTTCCCCCGGGTCCTCCTGTCTCCAACAGCTGCGCCCTGCGAGCCTTGTATTCCTCATCCAGCTCGCATTCCCTGGCCAGCTCCTTGGCTACGTCTACCACCGTTATCCCGTTGCATTGCTGCTCCTTCGGTACCGCCGCCACCGACGACCAGTACTGCCGCCCATAGCTCACCAGCACCTCCTCCCCTTTCGCCAGGTTACGGATTGCCTTTACTCGAGCTACGCCTGTACGCGGGTTATACGTGAACACTGCGTTCGCCCGCTTCCCCGATCCTCGCGGATCGTTCGCCCATCGCCCCGGTGCAGCGTTTGTTCTGGCTGCATCGATGACTTTCGCCCGCGTCACCTGGAGTACATACGTTCCTCCCGTGCCGCCATTCGCCCAGTTCCCTGTGTACAGCGCAATGGTCTGATCTCTCCGGAAGTCCTTCTCCGCGAACAGCCCCATGCCTGAACCCGCCCCAACCGTAGACGCCTTGATTCGCAGTCCATCTGTCGACCGCAGATGCGTCCAACAGTACTGCCCTTTCGCCGTCTTTTGAGCACACACGGTCCCTTTCTTCGTGGTTGCCGTACATCGCTGTGTTGGCATCACGACCGCCCCCTTCTCATTCGGAGGAGGAAGGTCCTCGTCCGCTGGAAGGTTTTCCGTCGCGTCTCTAACGAAACGCCGCCTGTTCTCCTGTACTTCCGCCGCCGGCAGTTGCACCACCGGTCGCCGCCCGCGTACCGCGTTCACCTCGTGCCATCCCAACGCCTCCAACGCCGTCGGCTCGTCGTCAGCGTCGTTATATTTCTCCTCCGGGTCCGGCTTCATCTCCTCCTGTCTCGACAGTGCGTCCGCGACCACATTCAACTTGCCTTTCACATACTTGATCGTCAAGTCAAAATCGGCCAATTCTTCCATCCAACGCACCTGTCGTTTGGATAACGTCCGCTGCGTGAAGAAATGCTGCAACGAATCATGATCCGATTTCACTGTCACCGGTCTGGCTCGAATGAGATGTCGCCAATGCCGACACGCTTCCACTATCGCCAGCATCTCGTGTTCGTGGGTCGCGTAGCCCAACTGCTCGTCGTTGAACTTCCGTGACATGAAGGATATCGGCTGTAGTCCCTGTCCCTGATCCTGCTGAAGTACCGCCCCCATGGCATATGAAGATGCGTCTGTATTGATCAAGAACGGCTTATCCATGTCCGGCAACGCCAACGTTGGTGCCGACTCCAGCCCTTCCTTCAACGCCACAAACGCCTCCTCCTCCCTGGGTCCCCACTGGAATTCCACTTCATCCCGGGTTAAGTCCGTAAGCGGTCTCGCAACTTCGCTAAACCCCTTCAGGAACTTCCGATAGTAACCCGCCAACCCCAAGAACGCCCGCACCTCCGATTTCTCCTTAGGCGTCTTCCAATCCTTAATGGACTGCACCTTTCCTGTCTCCTGGCGTAATCCGTCTTCTCCCAACAGATGCCCCAAGAATTCCACCTCTTTCCTTACCAAGTCGCACTTCTCCAGCTTCGCATACAGCCGCTGCTCTCGGAGGATCTGCAACACCTCCCGCATCTGCCGTTCGTGCGTCTGTAAATCCTTGCTGAAGACCAGTACATCATCCAGGAAGACAATGACGAACTTGTCCAGCTGCTTCTCGAACACGTAATTCATCAATTCCATGAATGTCCCCGGCGAGTTGCACAATCCCATCGGTAGTACCAAGAATTCGTAACTGCCATACCGGGTCACGAAAGCCGTCTTCTCCCTGTCCTCCTCCGCTATCCTGATCTGATAATATCCCGAATGCAAATCCACCTTCGAGAAATACCTTGCACCTTGGACAATCGGAAATAGCTCCTCCGGTGACGGTAGTGGATATCCATTCCTCACCGTGACCTTGTTCACCTCCCTGTAATCGATCACCATACGTGGCGTCCCATCCTTCTTCGGTGTGAATAGAACCGGCGCCCCGAACCTGGACCGACTTCGCTGAATGAACCCCTTCTGCTCCATCTCTCGCACTGTCTCCTGCAGTAGCTTCAACTCCACCGGTCCGCACTTGTACGGCCTCCTGTACGGTGTTCCGCTGCCCGGCTTCAGGTTGATGCGATGCGTGAACCCCCTGTCCGGTGGCAGCCCCGCCGGCAGCTCCGCTGGGAACACGTCCGCGAACTCCTTCAGTAGTCTGTCCACTACCTCCTGTTCGCCCGCCGTCCGTTCCTCGTGCCGCTGGTCTTCCTCCTCTACTTTCTCCTGCCGTCTCTTCTTCGCCTGCTGCCACGAAACGTACATCGCCTCCGCTTCGTCCTCCTTCACCCCCACCGAGTTACTCTGCTCCACCGGATTACTCCACCACACCTTCTTCTTCGTGAAGTATTGCGGTTCCTCCGCCTCCTCCTTCCACGCCTTCAGTGCCTTCCAGCGTCGTCGTCCGTTGCCGTCCTTACTCGGCACCCGCACCACCATCTCTCCCTCCCATTCGAACCGCGGCTTGGCTGCCTTGAACCAGGTCAGGCCCAGGATGGCGTCGTACCCCGCCAACTTCGTAATCTCGAATCTCCCATCCCACCGCACCGCCTCGCCTTGCCCCACCGCCTCCACCGCACACGCCAAACCTTCCGTAATACCCGCCGACTGAGTGATAGATCCGTCTGCCAACTTAATCTTGCTGCCTGAGTTCTCCTTCTGAACCCTCGCCCGCCTGACGAACTCTTCATCCACGAACTCCGTCGTGGCCCCCGAGTCCACCAGAAACACCGCTCGCACCCCACCTATTGTCCCCACCACCTTGATCAACGCCTCCCCTGCTGCTCGAACCGACCCCAACGTGAGTACTTGTCGTTCCCCGCCCTCGCGCGGCGGGTCTACCCGTTTCCCGGCCCCGCGCTCCCACTTGGAACTCCGCGTCCGCCACCAGGAGCTCCAGCCCCCTGCGCTCCACCATTCCTCTTATTCTTCGGGCATTGTCTCCGCACATGCCCTTTCTCCTTGCACTTATAGCACACGTTTTCATCGAAATTACACTCCGTCGTCCTGTGACTTTTGTCTCCGCAACGATAACAGTACTCCTTCGGCGTCTCCGTTGCCGTCCCCAACTGCCCTTGGTTTCCACCTCCGGCTCCTTGCTGCCTTTGGCTTCCACCCCCTCCTCGCGGCTGCCACCTCTGTATCGCCGCCAGGGCCAGCTTCAGTTGCTCCACTGTTGAGTCCTGCTGCGTCCCCTCCGTTTCTTCCCTTGTCGTTTGTACCGTGTTAATTCCTGCCTTGCCTCCCCCTGATTCTCCTCCAGGCACTCCAAAGGAACCTTCATAACGAATGGCTAACTCCGTTGCGCTCTCCAATGTACCCGGCTGCACCTCTCTCACCTTCTGCGCCACGTGTGGCAATAGACCCCGTGTGAATTGTCGGATACGATCGCTCATCGCCATATCCGGAATCCGCAACATCAATTGGTGCACCAACCCCGCATACTGCGCTACCGTTTGTCCTTTTTGCTGACGCAGCCTGTACAATTTCTCCGCCGCCACATCCGCATCTATCGCACTTCTGAATCGACCATTCACTGCTTCAATAAATTGCTGCATCGTCGCTACCTTCCCTACGGCCGTGAACCACCAATCCGCCGCCGCCCCTTCGAGATGTGCGGCCGCGTAATCCACTTTCGCCTGCTCCTCCTCTAGTGCCCCTCCTCGTCGCCCATAATACGAGCAATGCACCATGAGCCGCCGCAACCACGCATCCAGCTTATCCGAATCCATCTCACCCTGGAATAACGCCAGCTTCTCCAGCTCCAGCTGCTTCCTGACCGTTCCTCCAGAGAATGAAGTGGTTTGCGTTTGAGGTTGAGCCT
>SCTG01000090.1 GCA_004298335.1 Nitrospirota bacterium | reverse complement strand
TGAAACCCGTCCGCGTCTTTCTCCGGCAGGACCGCGTTCAGAATGACCTGGCTGTCGATCTGTTTCGGCAGCGGCAGCTGGACGAGGATGCCGTGGATCTGGGGATCGTGGTTGACCTTGTCGATCAGGGCCAGGAGTTCGGCCTGGCTGGTCGAGGCCGGCAGCTTGTGGTCCGCCACATGGATGCCGACCGCCTCGCAGGCCTTGTGCTTGTTCTTGACGTAGAGATGGGAGGCCGGGTCGTCGCCCACCAGGATCGCCGCGAGGCCGGGCGTGACCCCCGATTGGGCCAGGAGCGCCGCCGTATCCTTGGCGATCTGGTCCCGGACCGCCTGCGAGAGGACCTTGCCGTCGATGAGTCGCGCCGCCACGCCGTTCCTCCTGAATTATGAGAGCTTTTTCCGCTTCAGAAGCGTGGCGCAGAATAACAAGGCCCCTTGTTTGGAGTCAAGAAATCGTAGTAGAGTGCGCGCGTGACGCCGCCGCCCCGAATCATGCGATCTCTGCTCCCGGCGCTGCTCCTGACGCTCCTGCCGGGCGCGGCGGCCCTGGCCCTCCAGGTGACCGGCTTGAAGAACCCCGCCGGCTTCATCGTGGACCCGGCAACGGGCAATTACTTCATCTCGAACGAGAACGGCGGCCCCAACGTTCGCGACAACAACGGGTTCATCACCAGGCTGGATGAAACCGGCAAGCTTGCCAAGCTGAAATTCATCGAGGGCGGGACGGGCGGCGTGACGCTCCATTCCCCCAAGGGGATGGCCATCCTCGACAAGACCCTGTTCGTCTCCGACATCGACAGGGTCCGGCGTTTCGACCTCGCCACCGGCCGCCCGCTCGGCGAGATCGACCTGTCCGCCTTCAAGGTGGACTTCCTGACGGGGCTGGCCGCGGACGGCGCCGGCCTGCTCTACATCGCGGACACCGGCGCCGACACGATCCTGAAGGTGGACACGCGCCGCGGCTCCAAGCCGGCGGTCTTCGTGAAAGACGCCGCGCTGGCCGGCCCGCACGGGCTGGCCGTCAACCCGGCGACCGGCGCGCTCGTGGTGGTCAGCTGGACCGAGGGCAAGATTCTGGAAATCGCCAAGGACGGCGCCATCAAGGTCCTCTTCGCCAATTCCTTCTTCAACGCCCGTTTCGGCAACCTGGCGGGCGTGGACTTCGACGCCTACGGCAACATGTACGTCTCGGACTTCTCCCAGGGCAAGGTGATCCGGATCGACCCGGACTTCCGCATCCAGACGATCGCCGAGTTCCTGACCACGCCGGCCGGCCTCGCCATCGACCGCAAGAACCACCTCATCCTGATCCCCTACCTCTCCGGCAACGCGGCGGAGATGAACGGGCTGGGCCGCGAGCGCAAGAAATAGCGGGGGCGCGATGACGACCACCTGCGCCTACTGCCACGCCAGAAAGGGCAAGCGCCAGTGCCCAGCGCTCGCCGGCCTGATCTGCTCGGCCTGCTGCGGGGAGAATCGCCTGACGAAGATCGCCTGCCCGGCGGACTGCCAGTACCTGGAGGCGGGCACGGACTACCAGCGGCAGCGCGTCGGCGAGCTGTTCCGCCAGGACCGCCGGCGGGCCTACCGGGAGGTCTTCGAGATCGGCGGGGAGAAAGGCGCGGGCCTCTTCAACCTGATCGAGATCGTCTGCTTCAGCTATTTCCACAACAAGCCGTCCGGCCTGGACGGCGAGGTCGTCGCGGCGCTGGAGTTCATCCGCCGGCTCCTGAGCCCCCTGCACTTCCCGGCGCCGACGGTGCCGGCGTTCTCCCAATACCTGCACAAGGAGTTCAAGGCCTTCCTGGAGAAGGAGAAGATGGACCAGACGCAGGCCCAGCAGATCGTGGACGTGGCGCTCCGGCTGGCCAACGAATTTTCAGGCGCGGGCCTCCGCTCCAACCGGTTCATCACCGGCGTCATCGGGTGCCTCACGCTGGATCATCCCGAGGTGGCCGCGCACATCAAGAGGCAGGATACGGACCAGCCGCGCATTGTGGTGGCGGAAGAGAAGGACATCGCTGCGGCGGCGAAAGCGCAGGCGCAGGGAGAAAAAAGCCGCATCATCATTCCCGGCGGCTCTGCGCCCCGGCCAACCCCCGAGCCGGAACACCAGCACGGCCCCGGCTGCAAGCACTAATTACTTCAGACTCACCTTCCGCATCACGTCGCCTTCCTGGAACTTGGGCAGGAGGTCCAGCCCCTCTGTGACCTGGCCGAAGACCGTGTACTTGCCGTCCAGGAACGGCTGCGGCTCGAGGCAGATGTAGAACTGGCTGTCGGCGCTGTCGGGATTGCTGGTGTGGGCCATGCCTACCGTGCCGGCCTTGTGCTTCTTCTCGCTGAATTCGGCCGGAATGGTCTGGCCCGACCCGCCCGTCCCGTCGCCGGCGGGATCGCCGCCCTGGATGAGAAACTTGGGGACGATGCGGTGGAAGGTCAGCCCGTTGTAGAACCCTTTTTTCACCAGCTCCGTAAACCGCGCAACGGTCTTGGGCGCGACATCCGGAAGCAGCTCGATGGCGATCTTGCCGCGATCCGTCTCGATCAGGACGTACGGACCCGGCACCCGCCCGGGCGAGGCCGCAGGCGGGGGAGCCGGCTTCTCGGCTTTGGGAGGCTGCGCGAAAACGGGAGGGACGAACCCGA
>SCTG01000089.1 GCA_004298335.1 Nitrospirota bacterium | reverse complement strand
CGAATGCGAATCGCGTCAAACGACACGCCGTCGCGCGGCTTTTCGAAAACTGTGGAGATTCCTTCCAAGTTTCTACCCCCGTTAGGCCTTTGCCTTGATCAATTCCACATCGAGCCCCAGGCTCTGGAGTTCCTTGACCAGCACGTTGAAGGATTCCGGCAAGCCGGGTTCTAAGAACGGTTCCCCCTTGACGATCGCCTCATACATCCGCGAGCGGCCCGGGACATCGTCCGACTTGACCGTCAGGAACTCCTGCAGCGTCGAAGCCGCGCCATACGCCTGGAGCGCCCACACTTCCATCTCTCCCAGCCGTTGCCCGCCGAATTGGGCTTTGCCGCTGAGCGGCTGCTGCGTCACCAGCGAGTACGGTCCGATCGAACGCGCATGGATCTTGTCATCCACCAAGTGGTGCAATTTCAGCATGTACATGTGCCCGACCGTGACGGGACTCTGAAACGGCTCGCCCGTGCGGCCATCGTGCAACACACTCTGACCCGACTCCGGCAGCTTGGCCTTTTTCAGCAGGGCCTTTATTTCCCCTTCGGACGCCCCTTCGAATACGGGACTCGACACCCAGATGCCCAGAGCTCTGGCAGCCCAGCCCAGATGGGTCTCGAGAATCTGCCCGACATTCATGCGGGACGGGACACCCAACGGATTGAGCACAATTTCCACCGGCGTGCCGTCCGGGAGATACGGCATGTCTTCCTCAGGCAAGACGCGCGAAACGACGCCTTTATTCCCATGCCGTCCGGCCATCTTATCGCCGACCGAAATCTTCCGCTTCATTGCAATGTAGACCTTGACGAGCTTGATCACTCCGGGAGGAAGCTCGTCGCCTCGCCTGAGGCGCCCCACCTTATCGTCGTACAGTGTCTGAAGAATCTCGATCTGCTCCTTGGCCAGGCGCTCGGTCTCGTCGACCTCCTTTTGATCTTCCAGATCACTCAGGACAATCCGACGCACTTCATCGTCGCTGAGCTTCTTCAGAATTTCAGGGGTGATCTTGCCCTTCCGTTTCAGAATAATCTCGCCCGTTTCCCCGTCCATGAGATCGCGGGCGACGACTTTGCCGAGCAGCAGCTTGCGGATTTTCTTGTTCTTTTCCTCTTCCACAATGCGAAGGCTGTCCTGGTGCTCGCGTTGAATCTTGAGCACGTCATCGCTCTCGATACTCTTGGAGCGCTCGTCCTTATCAAGGCCCTTTCTGGAAAATATCTTGACGTCAACCACGACGCCTTCAACGCCGGGCGGCACGGTGAGCGAGGTATCCTTGACGTCACCCGCCTTCTCTCCGAAGATGGCACGGAGCAACTTTTCTTCCGGTGTCAGCTGGGTCTCCCCCTTCGGCGTGACCTTCCCCACCAGAATGTCCCCCTGCCGGACTTCAGCCCCGATACGGATGATGCCGCTCTCGTCGAGGTCGCGCAGGGCATCTTCCCCAACATTGGGAATGTCCCGCGTGATCTCTTCCTTGCCCAGCTTCGTCTCCCGCGCTTCGACCTCGAACTCCTCGATATGGATGGATGTGAACACATCGTCGCGGACCAGGCGCTCGCTGAGGAGGATCGCGTCTTCAAAGTTGTAGCCGCCCCATGGCATAAAGGCCACAAGCACATTGCGGCCCAGCGCCAGATCCCCACGATCGATGGCGGGACCATCGGCTAGCACTTGTCCCCGTTTCACCGCCTGTCCCACCGCGACGACCGGCTTCTGGTTGATGCAGGTGCTCTGATTGGAGCGTTTGAACTTGATCAGGTCATAGGTGTCCAGGCAGACCTCGTGCTTCTTGCTCCCCGCTTCTCGCTTCCGCAGCTCGGTCTTCACAACAATCCGGGTGGCGTCCACGCTCTCCACCGCACCGGCCCGCTGGGCCAACACGACGTACCCGGAATCGCGCGCCACAATCGCCTCCATGCCCGTCCCCACCAGAGGAGCCTCGGTCTGGACCAACGGGACCGCCTGCCGCTGCATATTGGATCCCATCAAGGCGCGGTTGGCATCGTCGTGCTCCAAAAAGGGAACAAGCGCCGTCGCCACGCTGACCGTCTGCTTGGGAGAAACGTCCATGTATTCAACCTTGTCCGGAGAGACGACCATAAAATCTCCCCCATACCTGGCAGAAACGTTCTCGGCGGTCAGTTTCTGGTCGCTGTCGACTTCGGAATTCGCTTGCGCAATGTGATACCGGTCACTGTCAATGGCCGAGAGGTATTCGATCTCGTTTGTCACCCGGCCCTTCCGAACCTTCCGGTACGGCGCTTCAATAAACCCGAACTCATTGACACGCGCATACGTGGCGAGCGACGTGATCAACCCGATATTGGGAC
>SCTG01000088.1 GCA_004298335.1 Nitrospirota bacterium | reverse complement strand
CCTCAGCACCCTGGCTGGCGTATATTACGAAACGAAAGATTACGCGAAAGCCGTGGTCTTGTATGAGCGGGTGCTAGCTATCCGGGAGAAAGCCCTTGGTCCGGAGCACGAAGACGTGGTGGACATACTCCTACATCTGGCGTACGCGTATAGGGCAACGAGGAACTACACGAAGGTCGTGTCCCTCTACCAGCGGGTGTTGGCTATCCAGGAGAAAAGCCTTGGACCGGACCATCCCAAGGTGGGGTGGACTCTCTATCTCCTTGCAGGTGTATACAGCGACTTGGCGATCTATACAAAATCCATATCGTTATACGAGCGGGCGTTGGCTATCCAGGAGAAGGCGCTGGGCCCGGAACATCCGGATGTGGCGGATACTCTCTCAGTGATGGTGGGGCAGTATTATTTAACGGACGACGACGCGAAGGCAGCGGCTCTGAACGAGCGGATCCTGACTATCAAGGAGAAGACGCTGAATATGGAGGATCCTGACGTGGTGATCAATCTCGCGGGTCTGGCGAGTAAGCATCAGAGAATAGGAAACTACGCGAAGGCTGAGTCTCTGTTGCAGCGGGCGATGGCCATAGAAGAAAAGACCCCCAGTCCGCGGAGTGGAAGCTTGGTACTCGTGCTCGACGGACTAGCAAGGCTCTATCACAGAATGGGAGACCCTGTTAAAGCCGAGTCTCTGTGGCAGCAGGCATTGGCTATCCGTGAGAAAGCCCTCGGTCCAGAGCACGAAGACGTAGTGAATACCCTCGTGAGCATGGCGAGAAGATATTATTATTCGCCCAAAATGATTGATTACACAAAAGCCGAGTCTCTCTTGCAGCGGGCGTTGGCTATTCAGGAGAAGAAGACGGCCAGGGCTGACTATAACTATATTGGTAACGACGTGCCGAACATTCTAACCCAGCTGGCGAAAGTGTCTCAGGCCAAGGGAGACTATGGCCAGGCGGAGTCCCTATTGCAGCGGGCGCTGGGCATAAGGGAACAAGTCTATGGAGCAGATTCTTTCGGTGTGCTGGATGTCCATATCAACCTGGGGCTTAACGATGTTGCTCAACAACGGTATCGGCCGGCAGTGATGTCTCTGCGTAAGGGGCTTGCCATCGAAGACAAAGAGTTTCATGGCGTCTTCGCCTTTACAACAGAGGAGCAGAAACTTGAATTTGTCCAATCTCGTGTACGGAACTACCATATCGTCCTCTCCCTCATTTATCAGCATCTCAAAGACGATCGGGAGTCGGTGCGGGAGGGCCTGGAACTTGTGCTGTCCCGCAAGGGAATCGTATTTGATGCGCAGTCTAGGACGCGGGAGGGGCTGCGAAACAGGTTGTCGGAGCAGGCCAGGCTGGAGTGGGACTTGCTCTCGTCTCGCCGCAGTGAACTGGCCCGGCTCCTGCTTAATAAACCGCAGACGATGAGTTCAGAACAGTATAGAGAGAGGTTGGCCGCGCTTCAGCAACAGATTGAGCAAAGCGAACAACGTCTGGCCGGCGAAAGTGCCTTTGTGGCGAAGGAGCTGGAACAAAGAAAGATTACGGTGGAAACGGTTGCGAGAGCGCTTCCAAAGAACGCCGCCCTGGTGGAATTCGTCAAAATCCGTAACTTCTTTGCCAAGGATACGTCATGGCGGTACCTCGCGTTCGTGCTGTCCGCCTCCGGGGACATGTCATTACATGACCTAGGTGATGCCACTCAGTTAGAGGGACAGGTCCAGCGTGCCTTGCGTGATATCAAAGTTTCAATGGAGGCTCGCGGGCTCCAGATATTGAAGAAATCCGACGCCGCGATGCCGAGCCGGCCGAGTGTGCAAGCACTAAAAACGCTTCATTCACAGGTGTGGGCTCCGGTGCAAAAGGTGCTTGGCTCTGCGGATAAAATTGTCGTCAGTCCGGACGGCTTGTTAACCCTGGTCCCCTTTGCGGCCTTGATGGACGGCGAGGGGCATGCTCTGGTGGAGCGCTATCAGCTGGCTTATGTCACAGGCGGCAGAGAGTTAGTCGCCACGGAAGGAGCAGCGCTAAAGCCTGAGAGTGACCTGCTGTTAGTCGCAAACCCCGCCTTTGACGGAACAGTCCAGGTCACTGACACAGCAGAGACATCGCTTCTCTCTCGTGATTTCCGGGGCGTCTTCCGCCCGCTTCCCGGGACGGCGCGCGAAGCCAAAGAGATTCCCCCCTTGGTGGCAGGCCAGGAGAGGCAGAAACGCGTTCTTGAGGGAATCAATGCGACAGAGCGGGCAGTCAAAGGCACTCGGAGCCCGCGCATCCTGCATCTGGCCACACACGGCTTCTTCCTTCAGGATGAAGAATTCGACCTTTGTGCGGTGACGCGGGGGCTGACTATTGTGAAAAAAGTAGAGCCTGAGCTAACAGACCAGTGCGAGAAGGTGAGGGGCGTGACAGTGGTGAGACAAGAGAAACCGGTGCCGCCTAAGCAATATGAGAATCCTCTCATTCGCTCCGGTCTGGCGTTTGCCGGAGCCAACAAAGCGTCTCAGATCATGGAAGGCGACGACGGCATCTTGACGGCTTTGGAGATCACGGGCATGGACCTGTACGGAACAGAGTTGGTAGTTCTTTCGGCCTGTGACACCGGCGTTGGGGAAGTGAAAACCGGCGAGGGAGTCTTTGGCCTGCGCCGCGCCTTTGCGCTGGCGGGAGCAAAGAATCTGCTGATGAGCCTCTGGCCGGTCAATGATGAGATCACGGCGAATCAGATGAACGCTTTTTATCGGAACCTTCAGGCGTTGCCGCCTGCCGAAGCGTTACGACAAGCTCAGTTGGAGAGCATTCGTGACCTGAAAGCCTTCGGCATTTATGGTGAGACCGTGCCACCCGGCCTCTGGGCGCCGTTCATCCTCCAGGGCGGGCAAGCGTTGGGCCGGTAGCTGTGCTCATTCTGAAAATGGTGACAGGTCTTGGTAGCCATGCCGGCCTTCCTAGTTAGCCTCGTCCTCTTGTTCAGTATGTCTTCCGCCCAGGCCGCGCCGGTGCCGGACCCGCAGGGGGAGTGGGCGCGGCTGACGAAGGAGGCGGCCGCGATGGGCCTGCCCGCGCGGTTTCTGCGGCTGATCCCGCCGGACTTCGTGAAGCTGGAATTCGCCGACCTGAAGAACGTCGCGGCGGAGTATCACCCGGAGGATCACCGCATGGTCTTCCATCTGGCCCTGTCGGAGGGCAATCACGGCAGGCGGCTCCGCTCGCTTCGGCGGATTCAGAACCGCGATCTCGCGACCATCTACCACGAGCTGTTCCACGCCTACTTCGATTACGTGGACTTCGCCTCCGGCACGCCGACGATGACCCTGCAGGGGGTGCGCTTCTACAACGAAGCCAGGAGACTGCAGGCCTGCCGCTATACCGTCGTCGAGGTCAGCCCGATCTCGCTGCAGAAAGGGTCGCTGCGGAAAGCCAAGTTCGAGAAACGGCGGCTCACCGAGCGGGAGGCGTGGGACGCACTCAACGAGACCTGGGGCGTGTTCGTCGGGTGGGCGGTCTGGAACAAGCTGGAAGTGACGAACCGGCTTAACCCCGCCCTGCGGTGGCGCTGGGATGTGCTCGAGGAATTCCTCGATCGTCTGGAGGCGGCGTACACGGGGGGCGAGCTGACCGGCTATTTCGAGCCGGCCAATCAGGATGAGCGCAAGGGAATCCCCCGGTGGTACCTGGCGCCCAGTTACGCGATCAGCGCGCCGGAGATCGCGCTGCTCCTGGAAGTGGTCCTGGACGAATCGCCCGGCATGGCCGGACTGGCCGTGTCGTGGATCGAGCCACCTGCAAGTCGGGCCGGTGCGTCTGCGCCGGGTCGCTGCTAAAGGTTGCGTTTGGCCCTACTTCTTCTGCTCGCTGGGGGGCGGTTTCGCTTTGAACCCTTTTCGGAGGTCCGTAACAATCCCT
Source organism: Nitrospirota bacterium (assembly GCA_004298335.1). Taxonomy (GTDB): domain Bacteria; phylum Nitrospirota; class Nitrospiria; order Nitrospirales; family NS-4; genus SCTG01. The sequence goes on along the minus strand of SCTG01000088.1, from coordinate 4,227 downwards.
TGATAAATTGAGGGATCATCAGCAAGCCACTTGAGGCCCCAAAGGCCTAGCAGGGCAATGAGCGTGATCGCGGCGACAAACAGATAAAACTCTCTGTCGGGCGTTATGTCGGTGCTTTTTTCTTGCTGGGGGCCAGGCTTCAGGAGAGGCATGACGGTCCATGCCCAATAGTGTGCTCCCGGCAAAAAGGCGAGAAAGCGGTGCTCACACTCTTCGCATCGAAAGGGGTACACGCTGGCGATGCTGACAACGCGTTCCCGGAACCCTTGGCGCTTCGACCGGCGTGAAAGGCGCTTCCCGCACCGCGGGCATGGAGGAGAATGCGGTTTGATCGGCGATGGACCCGGCATGGTCTCTAGGGCAGGGCCGGCTTGGGCGCGCGCTTGGGCGAAAGCGCGACGGCCAGGAAGAAGACGCCGGTCGCCAGGAGCACGATGGCGGGACCGGCCGGCAGGTCGAACTGGAACGAGAGCAGCACGCCGGCAATCGAGACCAGGACGCCGATTGTCACCGCGTACAGCATCATCCGGTGCAGGCTGGAGGTGAGCTGGTAGGCGGTGGCGGGCGGGATCAGGAGCAGGGCGAAGACCAGGATCGCGCCGACGATCTTGAGCGAGACGACGATGGTGAGCGCGATCAGGGTGAGCAGGAGAAAGAAGAACCGCCGGGCCGGCACGCCGGAGGCCTCGGCCATCTCCTGGTCGAAGGCCAGGAAGAAGAACTCCTTGGAGAAGAACCCGAGCAGGCCCACGACGAGAACGGCCAGCACGCCGGTCAGCTGCAGTTCCTCGCTCGTCACCGAGAGGATGCTGCCGAAGAGGTAGCCGTACACCTCGGCGTTGTAGGATTTCATCAGGCCGATGAAGAGGATCGCCAGCGCCATCGTGGCGGTGTAGAAGATCCCGATGCTCACGTCGAGCTTCATGCGCCCCTGCTCCTCCAGCAGCCCCGTGACCCACGCCGTGCCGAGGCCGAACACGATGGCCAGCGGCATCGGCGGCGCGCCGATCAGGTAAGCGAGCGCCACGCCGGCGAACGCCGCGTGGGCCGTGCCGGCGCCGATGAAGGCCAGCCCCCGCAGCACCACGAACACGCCGATCGCGGAGCACAGCCCGCCGGTGAGGGCCGCCGCCGCGATCGCGCGCTGGAGAAACCCGAGGGTGAGGAAGTCCGTCATTTAGCTGTGGTGGTGGTCCGCGACGATGACGTGCCCCTGGTCGGTGGTCAGGATCTGGGGCCCGTACACCTGCGACAGAATGTCCTTCCGGAGGATGTCCTTGGCCGGCCCGACTGCGTACAGCCGGGTCTTCAGCAGCGCCAGGCGTTCCGCGAGCGGCGCGATCAGGTTGATGTCGTGCGAGACGAGCACCACCGTCAGGTGCAGGTCCTCGTGCAGACGCTGGATCAGTTCCAGGACGGTGTGCTGGGTGGTGGTGTCGATGCCGGTTGTCGGCTCGTCCAGGAGCAGAATCTGCGGATGCTGGGCCAGCGCGCGCGCGATGAAGACCCGCTGCTGCTGGCCTCCCGACAGCGCCCCCAGGGGATGGCCGTCATAGTCCGCCATGCCGACGTCCTCGAGCGCGTGGCGCGCGATCTCGCGGTCGCGCCGGCCCGCCCGCCGCCAGAGGCCGATCGCGCCGGCGCGCCCCATCATCACGGCCTCGTGGACCGTGATCGGGAAATACGGGTCCACGGACCGCTTCTGGGGGACGTACCCGATCATGGCGCGGTGGTGGCATCGCAGTTCCTGGCAGGCGCAGTCGAAGATGCGCAGGGACCCCTGCGACGGCGGCATCAGACCGAGGATGGCGCGCAGCATCGTGGTCTTGCCGGACCCGTTCGGGCCGATGACGCCCAGGAACTCGCCGTCCGCGATCTCGAGCGTGATGTCCTCCAGCGCCGGCCCGTGCGGATACAGGAACGAGGCGTGCTCGAAGCGGATCAGGGGCTTGCCGTGCTGATGGTCGCCGTGATGGGGATGGGTATGTGTATGCGTCGGGTGCGGGCGTGTCACGGGCGGACCATCATTGAAGGGCGGCGACGAGCTTCGTGACGTTGGAAGACAGCAGCGCCAGATAGGTCTCGGTGCCCTTGACCGTGCCGGGGAGGGGCGAGAGCACCACGATCCGGGCGCCGGTTTCGTCCGCCAGGGCCTGCACCACCTTTTGATTGAATTGGGGCTCCGAGACGATGACTTTGATCTTGCGGGACTTGATCCGCTTCGCGATCTCGGCGAGGTGCGCCGAGGACGGCTCCATCCCCATCTGCTGGATGATGTCCCCCTCGATCTGAAAGCCGAAGCGGCGGGCGAAGTAGGGCCACGCCGGGTGGTGGGTGACGATGCGCCGGTCCTGCAGCGATGCGACGCGTTCCAGAAGATTCGTTTGCACCTGATCCAGCCGCCGCAGGTAGTCGGCGAGGTTCGTGAGATACGCGTCCTTGTGCGCCGGGTCCGCCGCGATGAGCGCGTCCGCGATGTGCCGCACCATGACCTTGGCGTTCTCCGGGTCCAGCCAGATGTGGGGGTTGCCTGCCGAGGCGGCGTTGGGGGCGTGGTCGCGGATGAGCCCCACGCCCTCGGACGTGGTCACGACGCGGAGGGCGGGGTTGGACGCGTTCTTGACCAGACCGCCGACCCACACCTCCAGCCCCAGCCCGATTTCCAGGAGCAGGCGGGCCTCTCCGAGAGCTTTGAGGTCGCTCGGCTTGGGCGAATAGGAATGCTCGCTTTCGAGGCCCGTGATGAGGGTCCGCACCTCCACGTGCTCCCGCCCGACCTGCTCGGTGAATTCCTTGAGGATGGGCAGCGTGGCGACGATTTTGAGGGGGGCCGCCGGGGTTGCCGCCACGTGGAGGAAGGGCACGAAAAGCGCGCCCATCATGGCTATGGCGAGAGGCCTCCGCATCGGTCGGGACGGTAACATCCCGTTCCCGCAAAGTCAACGAACCCCTTGATCGGCAAGGCTCCGGCTGCTATCGTCATCTGCATGCCGTTCAAGGTCGTCGCGAAGACGTCCCGGCCTTCCGGAGAGACGGCCGGCGAGACGAAGGAGTGCGCCGGCGCGCTGCTGCGGATCGGCCGCGGCGCGGACAGCGAACTGTTGCTGGACGATCCCGCGGTCAGGCCCGCCCATGCCGCGATCCAGGAAGTCAGCGGCGTCTATATCCTCCGCAACATCGGCGAGGGGGAGCCGACGTTCGTCAACGACAAGCCCGCCAAGGAAGCGATTCTCACGTCCAAGGGAACCATTCGCATCGGGCCGTACCTCCTGGAATTCTCCCGTCCGAGCATGACGTCGCCCCTCCGGATCGAGTGGAAGCACTTGCGGGCGGCGCTTCCTGAAAGGGACGCCCCGGAGGCCTCCGCGACGCTGGTGTTGCCGGTGTCGCCGTTCGCCGCCAAGCCGGCGCCGGACGATCCCGACGCCACGCAGTCGCTCCCGCCGGTGAAGCAGGATCCGGACAAGACGATGGTCCTGACGCCTCCGGCCGCGGCGACCCAACCGGTTGACGCGGACGCCACGCACAAGCTCGATCCGATCACGGACCCCAAGCGCGACGACCCCGACAAGACGCTGGTGGTCCCTCCTCCCAAGTGACCGCGTCCGCCGGGTTCAGAAAGGGTTCTCACGGCATGGCCACCCGCGAACACAACCGTCTGCGCGAGAGCGGCGAACCGGTGCCGGTGTGGCGCCGGTGGGGGCCGTACGTCAGCGAGCGCGCGTGGGGGACCGTCCGCGAAGACTACAGCCCCGACGGCGACGCCTGGCGGTTCCTGCCGCACGATCTCGCCCGCAGCAAAGCCTACCGGTGGGGCGAAGACGGCCTGGCGGGCCTCTGTGACCGGTATCAGATACTGGCGTTCGCGCCGGTCTTGTGGAACGGCCGCGATCCGTTCCTGAAGGAACGGCTCTTCGGCGTCGTGCCGGCCGAGGGCAATCACGGGGAGGACGTCAAGGAGTACTACTTCTATCTGGACAGCACGCCCACCCACAGCTACATGAAGTATCTCTACAAGTACCCGCAGGCCGCGTTTCCCTACAAGCGCCTGATCGAGGAGAACCGGGACAGGGACGGGCAGGGGCCGGAGTATGAGCTCCTGGACACCGGCGTCTTCGATGAAGACCGCTACTTCGACGTCTTCGTGGAGTACGCGAAGGCGTTGCCCGACGACGTGTGCATCCGGATCGAGGCGTTCAACCGCGGCCCGGACGCCGCGCCGCTGCA
>SCTG01000226.1 GCA_004298335.1 Nitrospirota bacterium | reverse complement strand
GAGCGCTACTTCGCCGACGGCACGGTGGCGGCGTCGCGCGCGGTCGAGAAGCTCGCGCGCAAGTCGCCGCTCGCGGTTCCGGCGGAAAAGCGCGCCGAGGCCTGAATGTTCCCCGAGATCGACGCCGCCGGCACGCGGCAGAAGCTGGCCGAGAACGTGATGCACTTCGCGCGCCTGCTGCGCGCGGCGGGCATGCGGCTGGGGCCCGATCGCGTGGTGGACTGCGTGAGGGCGCTCGAGCTCACCGACTGCAACCGGCGCGACGACTGGTACTGGACCATGTCGGCGGTATTCCTGTCGAAGGAAGAGCAGCGCCCTATCTTCGACCAGGCCTTCCGCATCTTCTGGCGCGACCCGAAGCTGGTGGAAAAGATGATGAACGCGCTGCTGCCCAAGACCTACGGCCGCGCCGGCAAGCCCGAGCAGGAGCAGAGCCAGCGCCTGTCGGACGCGCTGTTCGACCAGAAGAAGGCGGAGCAGGAGCAGAAGGAGGAGCGGATCGAGCTCGACGCGCGGCTCACCTTCTCGACGCGCGAAGTACTGCAGCGCATGGATTTCGACACCATGTCGGCAGCCGAGCTCGCCGAAGCGAAGAAAATGCTGCGCGAACTGCGCCTGCCATTGCCGTTGATTCGCACGCGGCGAAACAAGATCAACAAGGACGGAAAAAAGGTAAACCTGCGCGCCACTCTGCGCGAATCGCTGCGCGAGGGCGGCAACGTGATCCCGCTGGTGCGCGAATCGCCGACCCGCATCCACCCGCCGCTGGTGGTGCTGTGCGACATCTCGGGCTCGATGAATCCCTACGCGCGCATGTTCCTGCACTTCCTGCACGCCATCACCAACGACCGCGACCGCGTCTCGGTGTTCGTGTTCGGCACGCGCCTCACCAACATCACGCGGCAGCTGCGCCACCGCGACGTCGACGTGGCGATGGGCCGCGTCGCCGACGCGATCAAGGACTGGTCGGGCGGCACGCGCATCGGCTGGAGCCTGCGCGAGTTCAACTGGCGCTGGGGCCGGCGCGTCCTCGGCCAGAACGCCTGCCTGCTGCTGGTGTCCGACGGCCTCGACCGCGAGGCGGGCGAGGGCCT
>SCTG01000225.1 GCA_004298335.1 Nitrospirota bacterium | reverse complement strand
TTCAACGAGATCACGGAGTCGGCCATCAAGCGCGCCCTCCAGTCCCCGGGCCACGTGGACATGAACCTGGTCAACGCGCAGCAGGCCCGCCGCGTGCTCGACCGCATCGTCGGCTACCAGGGCAGCCAGCTGCTGTGGAAGAAGGTCCGGCGCGGCTTGAGCATGGGCCGCGTGCAGTCGGTCGCCGTGAAGCTGATCTGCGACCGCGAACGCGAGCGCGAGGCCTTCCGCTCGGAGGAGTACTGGTCCATCACGGCGACGCTGGCGGGAAAGAACCCGCCGCCGTTCGAGGCCAAGCTCCACAGCGTCAACGGCCAGGACGCCGTCGTTTCGTCCGCCCCGGAAGCCGAGCGGATCGTTTCCGCCGTCAGCGGCAAGGACTTCACCGTCCGGTCCATCGAGCGCAAGGAGAAGCGGCGCAACCCCGTCGCGCCGTTCATCACCAGCCGGCTCCAGCAGGAAGCGGCGCGCAAGCTGCGCTTCACCCCCAAGAAGACCATGATGCTGGCCCAGCAGCTCTACGAGGGCATGGAGATCGGCAAGGAAGGGCCGGTCGGCCTGATCACCTACATGCGGACCGACAGCACGCGGATCGCGAAGGAGGCCGCCGAGGAGGCCCGGGAGGTGATCCGCGAGCGGTTCGGCGCCGAGTACCTGCCCAAGACCCCGAACGTGTACAAGACCCAGAAGGCCGCGCAGGAGGCCCACGAGGCCATCCGGCCGACGTCGGCCCGCCGGGACCCTGAATCCATCAAGCAGTTCATGGACCGGGACCACTACCAGGTCTACAAGCTGATCTGGAACCGCTTCATCGCCTCCCAGATGACGCCGGCCATCCTGGAAGTCACGCGCGTGGACTGCGTGCCCCAACAGACGCCGGACACGTATGTGTTCCGCGCCAACGGGACGGTCGTCAAGTTCCCCGGCCACACGGCGGTCTATATGGAGGGCAAGGACGCGGAGCTGCACGAGCAGAGCCGCAAAGCGGACCAGGAGGCCGAGGACGAGGCGGAGCGGCAGCTGCCGGCCCTCGCCGAAGGCGAGCGCCTCCGGCTGGTCGCCCGGGAGGGCCAGCCGGCGCCCGGCCTCCTGCCGAAGCAGCACTTCACCCAGCCGCCGCCCCGGTACAACGAGGCCCTGCTCATCCGCGAGCTCGAGGAGAAAGGCATCGGCCGGCCCTCGACGTACGCCAGCATCTGCTCGACGATCCAGGAGCGGAAGTACGTGGAGAAACCCGAGGGACGGTTCGCGCCGACGGAAACGGGCAAGATCGTCAACGACTTCCTGGTCAAGGGCTTCCCCGACATCCTCGACGTGGACTTCACCTCGCTGATGGAGAAGGA
>SCTG01000087.1 GCA_004298335.1 Nitrospirota bacterium | reverse complement strand
GCCAGTTTAAGCATAGGTTAGCGACCCATTGTCCCACATTCGACGCGTAGACGGCAATGCATGCTAGGTACTTGCAAACACAGGAAAATTTCCTACTTTTCGGGTTCGCCGAAGCACGCATGCACGTCTCGGCATCGTTCCGTTTACGATGCACCACTCATTGGACACCCGGATCAAAAAAATGTTACAGGCCGGTAAATTCTCTTGCGCCAAAGCGAGGAAAGGAGTCAGCGGATGATTGTTAGCCGAAGGTCGTCGAAGTAGGTGACCGCGTCGGATTTCGTCCAGAGTCCAATACGACCTGTCGTGAACGTCTCATCGCAAAGATCAAAGACGGGATTTTCGTCGTAGAAAGCTTGGATCTGACAGCCCCGAGTGATCACGTGCAGGGTGTGCCATTTCTTCACGGCTATCGTCTGGTCGAAGTTTTTCAACATGTGCCGAATGCCTTTGACCACTCGGTAGATCCGGATATTCTGCTCCAATGGGTTAGCCCTTGTCAGATAATAGTTTCGGTCATCTGCCGCTCTCCAAATGAGCCCACCCCCCATATCCGCTTTTCCTTCAACAGGTAAAAAGGACGCCTGAAAATCCAGATCGGATGATTCAGTGTTATCCACCATCACAATCTTGTAGGCGTGTTCCGCGCCTTTTCCCATCAGTTGACCGAGCACTTGGGGTGGACTTTTGGCTTGATCTGTTTGGAGGACCTTCCAGTCGCCCGCCGGGCGGCCATCAAACAGTGTGCCGGCCACAAAATCCTTTGGGAGAGTATCGGGGAGGTCAACATCAAAGTTCCAAGTGCGGATAAAGTTCTTAGCTGAGACCGATACGACCAGGACGGCCGAAGTGATGAGGATCAGCCAACTTCCCGCTAATCTTATGCGCAATGCCATTGTTTATCTCTTTAGAAGTCTGGGTCTCTGGCCCGGTCTTATATTTGTAACGTATATTGCAATTTTATGCAATATGCGTTAAGCTGCGTAATTACTATGGGGTGGGTGGTGTTTTCATACTCGCTGCCGTCCAAGGCGTCCTCGAGTCCGCGGGTCGCGTTGTGGCGGCGGTTGCAACGGTCAGGGGCGATCACCCCGAAGGCCGGGGTGTATGTTCTTCCTGAACGAGATGAGTGTGTCGAGGCCTTCCAGTGGCTGGCGCAGGAGGTTCAGCAGGCTAAAGGGGAAGCCGTGGTCATGCGTGTCGAGCGGTTTGAAGGACTGACCGACCCTCAGATTATCGAACTGTTTCGTGATTCGTGCAGGAAGAAATACTCGGAAATTGAATCAGAAGCGGCAGAGGTCGAAAAGTCCATCCACGCTACGAAGAAATCGAAGAGCAACTCAGGAATCCTGGAGCGTCTGGAGAAGCTACGAAAAAAGTATGCCGAGGTGGCTCAGGTGGACTTCTTCGAGTCTGCTGAAGGAGCAGGTGTCGCCTCACAGATACGCAATATCCAGCAGGCCCTCCGGCAAGGGACCGTATCGGACCCTGCGGTTGCCTCGGTCACATTTTCGGAATACCGAGACAAGCGTTGGGTCACCAGGCCGCGCCCCCACGTGGATCGACTTGGGTGCGCCTGGCTTATTCGTCGCTTTATCGATCCGAAGGCTGATATCCGCTATGCTACCAACCCAGGGCCTGATGAAGTGACATTCGACATGCGCGGCGCCGAATTCGGACATACGGGCGATCTCTGCACATTTGAAACCATGATCACCGCATTCGGTTTGAGAGAGCCTGCCCTGCGTTTGGTCGCGGAGATAATTCATGATATAGACATTCGGGATGGCCGGTATGCACGGCCTGAAATAGGGGGAATTGACATTATTCTGAAGGGTTGGTTGCTGGCAGGGCTCCCAGATCGTGAGCTAGAATCGCGCGGCATTGAGTTGTTTGAGAGCCTCTACACCGCTTTCTCGCGCCGTCCGCGACTGGCCGAGCGATAGAGAGAATGATGCGGCCATGTTGTTGAGGCACACGAGGCTCTCGTTGAATCGTCAAGAAATTTTCTTTGGGATGCGCTGATCTGATATGGTCAAAGCCTCGCTCAAGAACCCCTACGCGGTCGTCGCGATCAGTTTGATCGTCGTGATCCTGGGCGTGGTGTCCTACCAGAAGATGGTGGTGGACATCTTCCCGGAGATCAACGTGCCGGTGGTGGCGGTCGCCACCTTCTATAAGGGGATGGGCCCTTCCGAGATCGAGGGCGCCATCACGCTGCGGCTGGAGCAGCTTTTTCTCCAGGCGAGCTACGTCGAGCACATCGAGTCCCGCTCGCTGCCGGGCGTCAGCTTGATCAAGATCTACTTTCATCCCAACTACAACGTGGATGCGGGGCTGTCTGAGATCACCAGCCTAACCTACTCCGCGTTGCGCTTCATGCCGAAGGGGATGTTTCCACCGACGATCATCAAGTTTGGCGCCACGAACCTGCCGATCGCCAACCTGACCTTGAGCAGCAACAGCCTGAGCGAGAAGGAAGTCCGCGACATCGCCTATTACTCCGTCCGTCCCCAGTTGGGAACGGTCCAGGGCATTTCGCTGCCGCCCACCTTCGGCGGGGCCGTCCGGCAGGTCACGGTCTTTCTGGATCGGGAGAAGATGCAGGCACGCGGGATCGGCGCGAACGACATCATCAAAGCGGTGAACGCCGAAAATCTTCTGGTCCCCGCCGGAAACGTCAAGATCGGAGACTTCGATTACAACGTCTACAGCAATAGTATCGTGTCGTTTGTGAAGGAGATGAACGATTTCCCGGTCAAGGTGACGAATGGGGTGCCGGTGTATTTGAAGGATGTGGGCACAGCGGCGGATTCGACGGCAGTGCAGGTGAATGTGGTCCGGGTGAACGGATACCGGTCGGTGTACGTGCCGATCCTCAAGCAAGCCGGCGCCAATACCCTGGCGGTCATTGACGGCATCCGCGAAGCGCTCCCCAAATTGAAGGGGATCCCGGCCGACTTGAAGATCAAACTCCTCTTTGACCAGTCCCTGTATATCCGCCAGTCCATCGGGACCGTTCAGAAGGAATTGCTCCTGGGCGGAGGACTGGCATGCCTGATGATCCTGATCTTCCTCGGCAGTATCCGGTCCATGCTGATCATCGCGGTCGCCATCCCGATCTCGATCGCGACCGCGTTCGTGCTGCTGTACTTCACGGGGCATACGGTCAACATCATGACGCTGGGCGGCCTGGCCCTGGCGGTCGGGACCCTGGTGGACAATTCCATTATCGTGCTGGAGAACATCCATCGGCATATGGAGATGGGCAAGTCGGCGAAGGACGCGGCGTTGGATGGAGCCGGCGAGATGGCTCTCCCGATGCTCGTGATCACGGCCTGTATCCTGATCGTCTATCTGCCCATCGTGTTCTTCACCGGCACGATCAGGTTCCTGTTCGTGCCGCTGGCGCTGGCGGTGGCCTATGCGATGGGAGCGTCCTATGTTGCGTCGCTGACGGTGGCGCCCATCGCGATTGCGGCCTGCCACCGGGACGGGAGTCATGACGCGGATGAGACGCCGCGCCATCGCGCGCTGTTCAATCGCTTCGCCGACGGGTACGCGGATTTTCTCCGGTGGGGGCTCGACCACAAAGCGTTCGCCACTGTGGCGGTCGGGGGTGTGTTTGTGATGTCTATGGGAGCGGCGCCCATGTTGGCGACGGAGTTTTTTCCCAAAGTGGACGCCGGCGAATTCATTCTCAATGTTGCGGCTCCGGAGGGGACGCGGCTCGAAAAGACGGAGGCGATCATCGGACGGGTCGAGGAGGTGATCCACAAGAACATCCCCAAGGAGGAATTGGATCAGGTCGTGTCCAATATCGGTCTCCCGCAGGGGTGGATGGTGCTCTATACACCCGTCGTCGGCCCACACCAGGCCTTTGTGCTGGTCAGTCTTCAGAAAGGTCACCGTACCAGGACGGATGCCTATATCGATCGCATCCGTGGTGAATTGTCCCGTGAGTTTCCCAGTCTCAAGTTCTCGTTCCAGACCGGCGGGGTTGTCAGCGACGTGATCAATGCAGGCCTGCCGGCGCCGGTGGATATCAAGATCGGCGGCGAGAAGCTGGCCGATTTGAGCGAGGCGGCGACGAAAGTCCGCGACGCCGTCGCGGCGGTTCCGGGGACGGTTGACGTGCGCGTGCGGCAAGGCATGGATTACCCGGAAGTTCATTTGAACGTGAACCGTGTCCGGGCGGCCTTGATGGGGTTGACCGAGCAGCAGATACTGGCGGACGTCGTCACGGGACTGAGCTCGAACATCAGCGGCGACCCCGGCTACTGGATTGACCCCAAGACCAATAACGCCTATTTTGTGGTGGCCCAATACCCGGAACAGAGCCTGAAGCGGTTTGAGGATTTTCTGCTGACCCCCTTGATCGGAGGACGGACGACCGAACTGCCGATCAGGATCGCGGGCACGGGGGGGCTCGGAGGGTCCACCATGACTCTGCAGAACACACCGTTCTCGGGGATGCCGACGACGCCGGCCGGCGGAAATTTCATGGGGGGAGCCCATCGGGAACCGGTGTTCCTGAAAGACGTGATCGAAGTCCAGCGCAAGACCGGGCCCGAGACGATCGACCATCATGATTTGCAGCGGAGCATGGATGTGATGTTCGCCGTGGCCGGGAATGATCTCGGCGCCGTGGCTCGCCGGGTCGAAGAGAAGCTGGCCGGCCTGGCGCTCCCGAAGGATGTCTCGTTCGCGCTCAAGGGAGAAGTGCAGAGCATGCGCGCCACCATGCAGGGCTTTGCGGTCACGTTGCCGTTGGCGGTGTTGCTGGTCTACCTGGTCATGGTGGGGCTGTTTCGATCGTATCTCGATCCGCTGGTGATTCTGGCGTCCGTGCCGCTCGGCTTTATCGGCGTCGTCTGGATGCTGTTGCTGACCAGCACCTCATTGAACCTGGAATCGCTCATCGGATCGTTGATGATGATCGGGATCGTCGTGTCGAACAGCATCCTGATCGTGGACTTCGCCAACGCTCTCATGCAGAATGGCATACCGGTCCGGGAAGCCGTCGTCATGGCCGGCCGTCTGCGCTTGCGCCCGATCGTGATGACCGCGCTCGCGACCATCCTGGGACTGTTGCCGATGGCGCTGGGGTTCGGCGAGGGTGCTGAGGCCAACATCCCTCTGGCGCGAGCCGTGATCGGTGGGATGGCGGTCTCCTGTCTGATGACGCTGCTGTTTGTTCCCATTCTGCATAGCGTGACGGCCCGCCGGCAGGTGGAGCACACGTGAGAATCGTACTGTTGGTGGTCAGCCTGGTCGTCTTGCTGGCGGTGGGATTCTGGGTTCAGAAGCCCCCGGCCGTGGAAAGCAATCCGTCCGTCCAGGCGAAGGACAGCGCCAGTTTTCCGGAAGTCCAGGTGGTGAAACCTCTCCGGCGTGATATCGCTGCAATCCTTCGTGTGCCTGCCACCGTCTCGCCGTACCATCAGACGACCCTCTATGCCAAGGTCTCCGGTTACCTGAAATCCATTCGCGTCGACAAGGGCGATCGGGTCCGGCAGGGAGAGGTTCTGGCGGTGATCGAGGCGCCGGAGATCAACCAGCAGTACGAGCAGGCACTGTCGGACTACACGATCAAGAAGGTGACGTACGAACGGCTGGCGCAGGTCTGGAAGGAGGCGCCCGACGTCATCGCGAAACAGGACGTGGATGTGGCCCAGGCGGCGGCGGATGCGTCCCGGCATCTCCTGGAACAACGGCAGACGTGGCTCGATTACACGCAGGTCCGTGCACCATACGGCGGCATCGTGACAGCCCGGTTCGTGGACCCCGGCGCGATGATTCAGGCGGCCACGTCGTCGGCCACCCAGGCGGTTCCCCTCTTCACCATCATGGATGTCTCCCGCTTGCGGTTGTACGTCAACGTGCCGCAGGAGGACGCGACGTTCGTCAAAAAGGGAACTCCCGCTACCATTTTGATCAGGGAGTCCGGCATGAAGGCCCTGGAGGCGACCGTGACCCGCTCCACGCAGGCGCTCGATCCCGGGACCCGAACCA